>SKZA01000347.1 GCA_007127595.1 Kiritimatiellia bacterium | reverse complement strand
TTCACCGCGGTGACGATGGGCGAACAGTTTTCCGGTTGCGCGCCGTGAATGCGCGTCGGGTGATTCTGGACGATGCCCAGCTTCGTGAACTCATCGAAAGCCTTCTTGATCTTGGTGATCAAGGAGCCGCCGGCCATTGGGACGACGACATGGTCGGGCAGTTTCCAGCCGAGTTGTTCGGCGATTTCGAAGCCCATGGCTTTGCTGCCTTCGGCGTAGTACGGGCGCATATTGATGTTCACAAAGGCCCAGGAAAAACGGCCTCCAATTTCGCTGCAGAGCCGGTTGACCTGATCGTAGGTGCCTTCGATCCCGACCACGTTTGTGCCGTACACCGAACTGCCCAGCACTTTGCCGGGTTCAAGGTCGGACGGAATAAAGACATAGCTCTTCAGGCCGGCGGCCGCGGCGTTGGCGGCGACAGAATTGGCCAGGTTGCCCGTGCTGGCGCAGGCGACCGTGTCATAGCCGAATTCCTTGGCGCGTGTGAGCGCTACGCTGACCACGCGATCCTTGAACGAGAGGGTGGGGTAGTTAACCGAATCGTTTTTGATCCAGACTTCGCGTACGCCGAGTTTCGCGGCGAGCCGGTCGGCTCTTATAAGCGGGGTGAAGCCGACGTCTCTCCCAATGGTGACATCGCCGGCGACGGGAAGCAGCTCCTTATAGCGCCACATATTTGCGCCGCGCGATTCAATGATTTCGCGGGTGATACGGGGCGCGATGGCTTCATAGTCGTATTCGACCTCCAGCGGGCCGAAACATTGTTCACAGACGTGGATAGGTTCGGCTTTGTAACGCGCGCCGCATTCTTTACAGATCAGCCCCTTGAATAATGCTTCTTTTTCGCTCATTCCGTTCTCGCTTTCTTTATTCGTCGATCATCTTTGCCACCGCAAGACGGGAGGACGGTCGAAGCGAACGGATGAGGCCACAAAAAAACCTCTTCTCGTTTCTCCGCGCGGGGACGGTAATAAGAAGAGGTTAATTGTCTCCACTTATCTTCCCCCGCGTTTACCGTTCCCGGCCTATGCGGAGCTGGATTTGGCACCTGGTCCCCCGGCATGTTGCCATGCTGGGGCGGTTGCCGCGGCTTCATAGGGCCAGTCCCTCCACCGCTCTTGATAAGCACCATTTATTCAATGGTCGGGCGATACACTAGCAAGCCATCAGGGGGGTGTCAACGAGCAAAGTTGATTATTTTAGGGCGCCTCTTCCGCCCAGCGGGCGCGGTCGCTGAGGAAGATGTTTTCCATGTCGCGTAGCGGGATCCCCTGGGTCAGCGGGAAGTCGCCCGGAATGCGGCCTTCCAGAATGGGGAGCCATGTTACGTATCGTGAGGAGCGCAACGTGCGGGCGTACGGTTGGTTCCGCGTGAGGTTTGTGAAGTACAATCCGCTGAAGCGGTGCATGTAGTCGTTGATATCGTAGAACTCTTCGATGTTATAGGGGAGCAGGACGGAGGTCTGTCTTCCGTACCATGCCGTGGCCCATGACATGTCCGTGCACATCAGTTCGTTGGGGCGCAGAAGATTGGATACGTACATGATCATTTGCGGAGCATACGGAGGATACGGGATCGTTGCGCGCGGGGGCAGCAGCGTAAAGATCATGGGCAGCGCGCTCAAGATGATCAAGGCGCCGGTCACGGCCATATTCATGATCTTTACCTGTAGCTGCATGCGTTCCAGCAACAGGAAGAAGAACGCGAGGGCATAGAGAATAATAAACGGCCAGAACATGACGATCAGGCGGAACGTGGCATCGCCATAGAACGAGGCGATGAGCAGAAAGAGGGCAATGGACAGGGCCAGGCACCAGCGCAATGTGTGTACGGGCGACCGGACAAAGCGATAGAAGAATGTGGTAAAGAAGATGCAAATCAAGAGACCTTCGCCGATCGTGCGCAGGTTCTCCTGATAGAAACGATGAAAGTTCTTCAGTGATTTGGTTTGCAGGACGCCGGCGACGCCCTGGCCTTCCAGGTTGGGGTTCAGTGACCGTTCAAAGGAGTTCTCCGCGAAGAGCGTGGTGTCGTTCAGCGCCATGTGCGGCGCCAGTCCCAGCGGCGCGCCGCTGACCGCAATATTGCGGGCGAACCAGGGGGATACGGCTACGAGAAAGAGCGCGATGAAGACGGGACCCCATACCCAGCCGCGCTGTTTGAGCGCGAGGCCGAGGTACAGCGCGAGGCCGGGGACCAGTGCAACCGCCGCGTAGCGCGTCAGAAAGGCCAGCACACAAAAGGCCAGTGATACCAACGCCGGCACCATCCAACGTCGGGTGTCGGCGGATTCCTCAATCCGCGAGACGGCAATGAGCATGGCGTACACCGCGGCAATGGCCCAGAAGGCGGCAATCGTGACGCCGGTGCCCGATAAACTGTCGCGCCAGACCATGTCGCTCAAGAAGTATATCGTGACGCCCAGCAGGGCCACGCGGGCGTCAAAAAGACGTCGCCCGACAAGGTATAGCAGGAGGCCGGTAAAGATGGCGAAAAGGTGGTTGAGATACATTATCCGACGTTCGGGCTGATAGATGTTCAGCGGACCATCGGGGAGCGCGTCGAATTGCATGCCCGGGATGCGGAACCATGTGCCGAGCATGACGGGATAGAGCGGCGCATGGACGATATCGGGGTGACCGTGTATGCGAGGGTCCGTCTCGTCGGGTGACCGTGTCAGGTACCAGATGCTTGCCGGTCGCACATTCTGCGTGATCAATTGGCGATGCTCCATGAAGTTGCGCCCCAACTGCGCATAGTCCATGGCCTCCGCATCTCGCAGGCCGCGGAATTGGTTAGCCGTATAGAGCAGAATAATGAAGGAGATGAAGAGAACGTACAGCGTGCCCTTGATCAGGCGCGCGCCAATGCCCACGTCGACATTGTAGACGAGGTCCTGGATTCTTGATTCAAATGGTTTGGCGGCCATGCGCGACTATTCCCGTGATCATTTCCCGTATCAGACGACGCATCATACGTCCGGACGACCGTGATATCAATGACTAATCGGCGTCCTCCCCCCCGGTCGACTCGTCTTTTGCCTTCTCCCGCAGCCCGTATTCGTTCAGTTTTCGGTGCAGGGTGCGACGGCTGATTCCCAGTTGTTCGGCGGCGCGCGTCCTGTTGCCCCCATGCATTTCCAGCGCCTTGCTGATCATATTGCGTTCCGCATCTTCCAGGGACATGTCCGGCGTGACGATGGCGCTGCGCGGTTCGTCGCCGCCCTTTCTCATGTGAGCGGGCAGTTCACGAACGGTAAGGCGCGGCTGGCGCGACAAGACGACCATGCGCTCGACCACGTTACGCAATTCGCGGATATTCCCGGGCCAGTCATATGCGACCAGCGCGGCCATGCAATCGGACGTTACGCCCTCAACGGCTTTGTCATTCTCGCGGTTGAACTCATCCAGAAACTTTTGGATCAACAACGGGATATCCTCGCGCCGATCGCGCAAGGGGGGGAGGGTAATGGTTACCACGTTCAGGCGATAGTAGAGGTCTTCACGGAATTTCCCTTCGTCCACCAACGCTTTCAGTTGCTTATTTGTGGCGGCCATGAGGCGGACGTCCACCTCCAGCGTGTCGCGACCGCCGACGCGCTCAAAGGTGCGTTGTTCGAGGACGCGCAGGATCTTTACCTGAGTGGCGCTGTCAATTTCCCCGATCTCGTCGAGAAAGAGACTGCCGCCATCCGCGAGCTCGAAGCGACCCGGGCGCCGTTCCGAGGCGCCGGTAAAGGCGCCCTTCTCGTGGCCGAACAACTCGCTCTCGAGCAGGGTCTGCGGTAGCGAGGCGCAATGCACGGTGATCATCGGACCTTTCGCGCGCGGACTTAACCGGTGAATCGCTTGTGCAACCAGTTCTTTGCCCGTGCCCGTTTCGCCTTCGATCAAAATATTGGCGCGCGACGGCGCGACTTGGCGGATGGTTTCGAGCACGTCTCGTAATGCATCGGACTGGCCGATGATATTCTCCATGCCGTATTTCGAGTCGAGCTGTTCGCGCAGATCGCGATTTTCCTGTTCCATATGGCGGGCATGAACGGCGCGCTGGATACGTACGTCGAGTTCGTCGAGATCGACCGGTTTCGTGAGAAAGTCGGCCGCCCCGCGCTTGATGGCTTCCACGGCTGTCTCGATACTGCCGTAGGCCGTCAAGAGGATACACACGGGTTGTGGCGTCCGCGCCAGGATGCGTTGAATGAGGCTGATGCCGTCGATGCCGGGCATGCGCAGGTCTGTAAGGACGACATCCATATCGCGTTCTGCCAGCATATTCAGTGCGCGGGCGCCGTCTTCCGCCAGGTGGACTTCGTAATTACGGCGCATGGCGCGCGCGAGACCCTCCCGGGTACTCTTCTCGTCGTCCACAATCAGAATGGATGGTTTCCTTTTCATGCCTCGCTCTCCGGTTCTTCATCCGCAAGGGGGCGGTGCGCTTTCAGCAAGCGCATGCGTTGTTCGCCATGCGGCAAGTAGAAGATGAATGTCGTGCCTTCGCCGGGTTGGCTGTCGACTTCGATCTGGCCGCCGTGCTCGCGGATTATGCGTTGCACAATCATCAGGCCGAGTCCCGTGCCTTCCTTCTTCGTGGTCTGATACGCCTCGAAAATCGAGCCGAGCTGCGACGGGGCGATCCCCGCTCCGGTATCCTTGAACGCAATGGCCACGAATCGGCCTTCATGGTAGGTGCTGATCTTCAAGATCCCGCCGTTCGACATCGCTTCCATCGCGTTCTTAATAACGTTAAAAAACGCTTGTTTGATCTGGCCTCGGTCCACGTTCACCTGGGGCAAATCATCGGCGTATTCTTCTTCGACCAGCACGCCGCGGTCCTTGATTTCCTGGCGCAGAATTCTCAGCGTGTCCTTGATCAGGTCCTTGAGGTGGGCGGATTCCATTTGCGGCTGTGTCGGTCGCACCGCGCGCAAGAACTGATGAATGATTTGGTCGAGTCGCGTCACTTCCTGTGAGGCAATGTCGAGTAGTTCGGTCAAATTGTCTCGGTCTTCGTCCGGCAAATGGTTGAGTTCGCGTCGCATCAACTGCAAATGAATGTTCAATGAATTGAGCGGGTTCCCGATTTCGTGGGCGACGCCCGCCGCCAGAAGCGTGATGGCCTGCAGTTTTTCGGATTCGACGGTGCTGGCCTGATGCTCGCGTTCGCGTGTGACGTCGCGCAGGATGACGACCGCGCCTTCTTCCTCCTTATTTACGAGGCCGAGCGGCACCACGTAGAAGTCCAGAAAGCGATGTTCCGGATAGGTGAGTTCGATTTCGCGACTGACCAGGCGCGACCATTCCTCTTCGTCCAAGTTTAGCACCAGGTCCCACTCGACTTCACGCAGGTACCGATTGACCGGT
>SKZA01000120.1 GCA_007127595.1 Kiritimatiellia bacterium | reverse complement strand
GAACGGACGAGGCAGACACTTCTTCACGTGTTGGTCGCGTCCCATCCCGTCCGCCACCGGCGGATTAACAAAAGGGGGTGAAAAAGCATGGCAGCGAAAAAGAGAGCGAAAAAGAAAGCGGCGAAGCGGAAAGTAGCCAAGAAGAAGACGGCTAAGAAGACGGCTAAGAAGAAGACCGCCAAGAAGAAAGCCGCTAAGAAGAAGACGGCTAAGAAGAAAGTCGCCAAAAAGAAAACCGCTAAGAAGAAAGCGGCGAAGAAGAAATAACACAGGATCGGCATGAAAATGCCGGACAGCCTGTAAAAAGGAATGGCAGTCGCCACGGAGTTGATCACGAGGTGGCGACTGCCATTTTTTATTGGTTACGCTTCAGCAGAGAAAGAACGGCACCAATAACGGACGGGATGCCCGGCCCTACAAGCCGTAAACTCCGTCCCATGCCTCTGATCTTGCCCCTGGCCGCCACGGGGGTCAATGTCTTTGCCCCCAAATCCCTTGACCCTACTATATCTAGTATGGTAGCTTTTTCGGTGACCCTATAAGGAGCCTCGAAAAAGGATTCATTGACAATATGCGCTGTCCCAAATGCGGCCATCAGGACGATAAAGTGGTGGATACCCGAACGGTGCGGAACGGGGAAGTCATCCGCCGCCGACGCATCTGCCTGGCGTGTAATCATCGGTTTTCCACCTACGAAGAGGTCGTAAAGGCGCACCTGCGCGTGATCAAACGGGATGGCCGCCATGAGGAATTGGATCGAAAGAAATTACTGAGCGGGGTGATCCGTGCCTGCGAAAAACGGCCGATCAGCGCCACCCAGGTGGAGGTGTTGGTCAGCAATATCATCAACGAACTGGAAGCGGAGTACGAGCGGGAGGTCCCCAGCACCGCGATCGGGAAAAAGGTGATGGAGAGCCTCGAGAAGATCGACGAGGTCGCTTATATCCGGTTCGCCTCGGTGTATCGGAGGTTCAAGGACGTGAATCAGTTTTTGAGCGAGGTTGAAGGCCTGATCGGCAGGGAGTAACAAGGCCATGGTATGGCATGTCCAAGCGGCGATGGAGGAACGCGAGCACGCATTGAGTGAGCATATCCTGCGTGAGGTGGAATCCTCGTACGGGATTCCGGCGGATCGGCATGCGCTGTACCGCGATATGGCGCGCGGCGTGGCAACCTATTGCGCGGACGACCTCGTGCATGGCATGCCCGCCTCGTATGTACCCATGTTGGTGTCGCGCGCGTTGTGGGGCGTCGGCGAAACCGATGCGGCCGAGTGTGTGATGAACGGTCATGTCGAACAGCGCGCTGTGAAACAAACGCTCAAGGCGTTGCTTTCCGTGAGCGACGTGTCGCCCGTGCTCTGGAAGGCCGTGGTGGCCGGCGCGGTCCGTTGGAACAAGGAATGGATTACGGCGGAGCAAGCGCCGGTCTGGCGGCTCGACTTGACGCGTATTCGCCGGACGGCATGCGACATGGAACTGGCGTCGCTGCTCATGGTGCGCACGTTGGTGCGCGCCTTGGCGCCCGCTTGGGACGCGACTGCGGGCGCGGGCACGCTGACGGTTCGTGTAGACGGATCGGAGCGGGCCGATCGGACGATGCCCGCCTATATCCGTTCCGTGCTGCAACGCGAGGCGACGGCTCGAAAGTGGACCGCCACCCCGCGCGTATTGCTGGCCATGTGATTCCGGCGCGGCTACAGCTCTTGTAGTCGCCGTCGTCGGACGGTGGAAATCCGGGCCGCTGGTTCTGCATCCACACCGTTACCGGCGCGGCTACGAAGCAAACCTTGTCGTTCCTTGGCGGAACTGGATCACACGCCTTTGCCGTTGTATCTCGCTTATGACGGGGTATGCTGTCTGCCATGAAAGATTTAAACGACAAGCGACCCCCCAATCGATTAGCCGACGAGACCAGTCCGTACCTCCTGCAGCATGCGCATAACCCGGTGGATTGGTATCCCTGGGGTGAGGAAGCATTGAACCGGGCGCATGAGGAGGGGAAACCTATCTTTCTCTCCATCGGATATTCGGCCTGTCACTGGTGTCACGTGATGGAACGGGAATCGTTTGAAAGCGAGGAGGTGGCCGAACTCCTGAAGCGTCATTTCATCAGCATCAAGGTGGACCGCGAAGAACGGCCGGATCTCGACGAGATCTATATGACGGCAGTCCAGATGTTGACGGGCAGCGGCGGATGGCCGATGACGGTCTTCCTTACGCCGGACCGGAAACCGTTCTTCGGCGGGACGTACTTTCCGCCGGAAAATCGTTATGGTCGCGTTGGTTTCAAGACCCTGCTTGAACGCATCGCGCAGCTATGGTCGGAGAAGCATGACGACATCCTGAAAAGCGCGGACGAGATTACGCGCTCGATCGGCAGTCATGCCGCGGCGCAAACGCCGGGTTCGGATGAACTGCAAGCGCGCGTGATCGACAGGGCCGTCGGGCAATTGGAACAGAGCTTCGATCCACAATGGGGCGGCTTCGGCGAGGCGCCTAAATTCCCGCCCACGGCGGCGCTGCATCTTCTGATGCGACAATACGCGCGCACGGGCGGGGAGCCGCTTGTCACCATGCTGCGGCATACGCTCGATTACATGGCGCGCGGCGGTCTTTACGATCAGGTGGGCGGGGGGTTTCATCGCTATTCCGTGGATGAAAAGTGGCTGGTACCGCATTTCGAGAAGATGCTCTATGACAACGCGCTTTTGGCGACGGCGTATACGGAAGCGTGGCAACTGACGCACGATTCGTTCTATCGCGACGTGGCGGTTGAGACGCTGGACTATGTATTGCGCGACATGAGCGACGAACACGGCGCGTTCTACTCGTCGGAGGACGCCGACAGTGAGGGCGAGGAAGGGAAATTCTATGTCTGGACGCCCGAGACGTTAAAGGATGTGCTCGGCGAGGAAGAGGGCGCCCTGGCCTGTGACTTCTGGGGGGTAACGCCCGGCGGGAACTTTGAAGGGGCAAGCATTCTGCACGTGCCGACGCCCGCCCCGGAGTTCGCGGAACGCAAGGGCCTATCTCAGGAAGACGTTGCCGCCAAACTGACGGGATGGAAGCTGCGATTGCTGGAGGCGCGAAGCAAGCGCGTGCGGCCCGGCCTTGATGACAAGGTAATTACCGCGTGGAACGGCCTGATGATCAGCGCGTTTGCCCGGGCAGGACGTGCGTTCCAGCGGACGCTATATATTGAGGCGGCGCGCCGGGCCGCACAATTTCTGCTCTCCGAACTGGTGCTGGACAATACGTTGTACCGCACCTGGCGCGCCGGACGCGCCCGGCATCCGGCGTATCTGGATGATCACGCATTTCTGGTTCAGGGTTTGATTGACCTGTACGAGGCGGAAGGCGATCCCGACGTATTGGATGCGGCGGAAGAATGGGCGGAGCGGATGCTGGACGAGTTCAGGGATGCGGAAGGGGGGGGATGCTACTACACGTCCGCGCGCCTGCATCGCGATGTATTGGTGCGATCGAAACCGACGTTTGACGGCGCGGAACCCTCAGGGAATTCCGTAGCTGCTCATGGCTTGTTGCGTCTGGCGGCCTTGACGACCCGCGATGACCTGTTTCGCGCGGGCGACGCGATCTTGCGCGCGCATGCGGGGCATATGGAGAAAATGCCCCGCGGCCTGCTGAATATGCTGGCGGCGTTGGATTTCCGTCTTGGTCCGATTCAGGAAATGGTCGTGGCCGGTGACCCGTCCGCCCCGAACTGGAGCACGCTCAATCAGGCGCTTGCCGAGACGTATCTTCCGAATGCCGTGACGGCCTATGCCTTCCCGGGCGCGGACTACACCGGACATGCGTTGTTGAGTGGAAAGAGGCCGGTAGAGGAGCGGGCCGCTGTGTACGTATGTGAAGACAGAACGTGTCATGCCCCCGTGACCGCGCCCGAGGCGTTGAGAAAGGCGCTGGCGCAGCGTGGGCGCGGTGTTTAAGATTCTTGCAGTGTGTGATGGCGGGTGTTAGCTTCGGTATGGGTTTACTTGAAAGGGAAAAGTATGAATATGGGTATAAAGCCCTTGGGGTTGGTGATGGGAGTTCTGCTGCTTCTTGCGGGCAGTGTGTTGGCGCGCGCCCCGGAGCCGCGCACCTTATCGCTGTTGGTGGTTCCCGAACGCTTCAACGTCATCCAGATTTCTTTTGATCTGATTGATAAGCGGCCGATTGCGCTTGTGACCTATCGTGGCGACGCGCGCACGGAGCGTCCGGCATTGCATGCATGGACGGGCGAACGTTGGTTACCGATTCCCATGGACGAGTATGAGGGCGGCCTTTTTCTGCTTGAACAACCCGCTCGCATCATATTGGTCGGCGATGATCGACAGTTGCCGCGTTCATTGATTGAGGCTTCCGACTGGGGTCCGGTGGTGATGAGTATCGACACCACGGAACCGGATGAATTGTTGAATGCGTTGGGCCGATTGCTGGATTTCAGTCGATCGGAATGGCGTTGGTTCGCCCGCCGCTATAACATGGAGATTGAAGACATCTCGCCGGAACGCGAAACGATTTCATGGTATGATCAGATGACGCGCGCACGGCAACAACCGCCACGCCGGCATGTGGATGATCCACCGGCCTTGCCCGTGGTACCCGTTATGGAAGAGCGGGAACCTCGACCCGTACCGGTCATCGAGCCCGAGCGTCCGACCGAGCCCGTTCCCATGCCGGTGGACATGGAACGGCCGGATCCCGAGCACGAGCCGAAAGAAGAACCTGAGCCGGAAGCCGAACCAAGGCCCGCGCCGCGGATTCGCCCTCAACCGATTTACGATCCCGTGCCCGTGGTAGAGCCGACGGACTGGACGGAAGATGAAGACGATACGCCTATCAAGTAGCAAGCGCTTCCGCGGCTTACTTCAGGCCGTATGTTGTTCGCTATTCTTGATCGGTGTCGGATGCACAACCACCCCCTCGGAACCCCTGCGGGCGGATGATCCGGACCGACATGCGCCCTTGATCGTTGCCCGAACAGGCGACACGGCGCAATTGAGCTGGCAGTCACGCCTGGGGAATCTGTATACGGTCATCTATCTCGACGGTCAGCGTGTGGGGGGGGAATGGCGGCCTTTGCCGGGCGCGGAACGTATACGCGGCAATGGCGGAGAGATTCGACTGGAGGATGACATGCCACGCGGCGTCGTACGCCATTATCGCTTGATGGTCGTTCCCGCCGAGACGCAACGAACCCGCACCATGCGTCGGTGAGAGCGGGAAGCGCCCTTGCGTTGCCACCATCTCGCAGAATCCCAGGTAAGCCAAAGTTTACCCGACCGGGGAGTGTACGTGGGATTATTTTCCGAAACGAGCGCCGGGAAGCGTTAGTTCATCAAGCGAGAATGGGGCGGTGACTGTGTGCTCTGCCGTGACTAT
>SKZA01000154.1 GCA_007127595.1 Kiritimatiellia bacterium | reverse complement strand
TGAGAATCAGTTTGATCGAGGACCGCGACAAGGAATCCAGGAAATCCAGATTCTCCTCGCCGGGCACGCCGAAGACATATTCCACACCCTCATTTTCAAGACACTGGATAAACAAGTCGGAAGCTTTCATAATCCTCACTCCTGAACCCTGAACCCTTCTTCACACCGCCCCGTATGCGCTCATGGCCTCCGCCACGCGCACGAAGCCGCCGATGTTCGCGCCCTTGACGTAATTGATCGTATCCCCATCTTTTCCGTGTTCCACGCATTGCGCATGAATGTTCTTCATAATTGTCTGCAGTTTCTCGTCCACTTCGTCCGCGCTCCAGGAAAGGCGCAACGCATTCTGGCTCTGTTCCAGGCCGGAGACCGCGACCCCGCCGGCATTGGCCGCCTTGCCGGGCGCGTACAGAATACCGGCGTCCAGAAAAGCGTGCACGCCGTCCAGTTCGGTGGGCATGTTGGCGCCTTCGCAGACGGCCATGACCTTGTTCTTCAACAGCGCTTTGGCGTCTTTCGCGCTGATTTCGTTTTGTGTCGCGCAGGGCATCGCGATGTCGCACGGCACGTTCCACGGCCGTTTCCCATCGTGATATTCGATCTCCTTGAATTTGTCGGCTGCTTCGCTGATGCGTCCGCGGCGTTTCTCCTTCAGATCGCGAACAAATGCCCAGTGCTTTTTCGTCAGGCCCTTCGGCCCGTGAATAAATCCGGAAGAATCGGAGAGGGTCACGACCCGGGCGCCGAATTCCTGGAGCTTCTGCGCGGCGTAAAGCGCTACATTGCCGGAACCGGACACGGCCACCTTTTTCCCCTTCAAGTCCTCGCCGTGTTCTTCCAGCATTTGTCGACAGAAATAGACGCAGCCATAGCCCGTTGCTTCCGTCCGCACATGACTGCCGCCGAACGACAACCCCTTGCCGGTGAGAATGCCGGTTACGCGATTCTCCAGTCGTTTGTACTGGCCAAACAGATAGCCAATCTCGCGCGCGCCGACGCCAATATCGCCGGCCGGTACGTCGGTGTCTTCGCCGATATGACGGTGCAGCTCAATCATCAGGGAATGACAGAACCGCATGACTTCATGATCGCTCTTGCCTTTGGGGTTGAAGTTCGATCCGCCTTTCGCGCCGCCCATCGGCAGGCCGGTCAGACTGTTTTTGAAGACCTGTTCGAAGCCGAGGAATTTCAGGACGCTCAACGTGACGGAAGGATGAAATCGGAGCCCGCCTTTGTAGGGCCCGATGGCGTTGTTGAACTGTACCCGCCACGCGCGGTTGGCCCGAAACCGGCCCTCGTCATCCTCCCACGTGACGCGGAACATGATCACCCGGTCGGGCTCGGTCATGCGTTCGAGAATCTCTTCCTGCTGATAGCGCTCGTTATCGAGCACGACCGGCATGAGCGACTCAACGACTTCCTGGACGGCCTGATGGAATTCCGGCTCGCCCGGATTCCGTTTGATCAGTCCTTTCATGAAATGGTCGACGGCGGAACGGACGGCTTTCGATGGACGTGCGGGCATACGACTTTCTCCTCGATATGATGATCCGGGATTACGCCTCAAGCGGAACAGCCGTCAGCCTAAGTGACCGACGGCTCATCCGCAAGTGGTCGTTTCGGATTGCTCATGCGGAAAACGCCTTGTCCAAGGGCGTTTGCGCGATATGGTTCGTGTAATTGCTGATCGTCTTGAGCGCGATAATCGAGATCAAATCAAGCAGGTGCGCCTTTTCGTAGCCGGCTTCGAAGAAGGCGTTTTGGGCGTCCTCATCAATCCAGCCGCGCTTTTCGACCAGGAGCCGGGCGATACGACTCAATGCAGCCAGTTTCGCGTCGTCGGGTTCGCGCCCTTCCTGAAGGGCCTGCACGACCTCGGCGGGGACCTCTTTCATGCCGGCCACCTTGGCATGGGCCGCGACACAGTACTCGCACCCATTTTCCTTGCTGATTGTCAGAATGGCCACCTGCTGTTCCTGCGGGGTCAATGCCGACTTCTCTTCCACCAGGCCGTTGACTGTCGCGTAGGCCGCGACGGCCAAAGGCGATTCCGCGAGCACGCCGACGACGTTTGGAATGAAGCCGAAGGCCTGTTCCACCTGTTCCAATACGGGTTTCGATGCCTCCGGGGCGGTATCCTTCGTGTGGACGGTATATTTGTTAGCGGCCTCTGTGCTCATGTGACTTCTCCTATGCTCAATGTTCCTGTTGACTCGAACGGGTTTTACTGAAACCTGCCCCAACATGCTCAGCGGTCAACCCGTCTGACGCGTGTAACGAACCCTTTCTACGGGACCACCAGGACGACACGTGTCGTGCCAGCTCCAGAAGCGTTTTGGGACAGGCTCTACGAATAATAGGAGCCTTCTGCAGACAGAATATTCCCGTTATTTGTGTAGAAGGTGGCCGCAGATTGCGAAGCCGACCGCCATGAAGCCGTGCATGGGCTTGATAATGCATGGAGCGTTATTCTGCAGAGAACGGGGGAACGACTTCGTTACGGTGCCGGCGCGCGGATCCAGTCCACCCAGGACACCGATGCCTCGCCCGTGTTGTCGGAATCGTTCATGATCGCGATGCGCGCTTCGCGGGGCGGGTCTTCGCCGAACGCGCGACGATAATCCTTCAGGATATGCACGGATTCCTCGACCCATTCGCCGACTTGCGCGTCGCCACGGCGCAGGGGAATCATGCGCGCACGATCAGTGAACGGATTGGGGTACATGTCCGGCGCATCCGCTACGCTGGCCCAGACATAGTTCAGCGTGCTGTGCGGCGGATACTCGCCGTAAATCAGGCGCGCGGCGCGGTATTGCACACGCTGCCCGAAAGAGGCCTTGTCCGGATCGTATTCGAACAGCACGTACACGCGTATGGGATAATCGTCGCCCCCCTTCGAGAGCACATCGGTGTTCGAATAGATGTTATCCACCTTCCAGCGCCATGACAGCTCGGGATACTCGTACACATCAATGGTGGCCTTGCTCACCAGGCCGGAAGCGGAAGCCTCGCTTTCGGCCCTTAGCACGAATGCGCCGTCCTTTTCCTCAACGCGGTATCGACTATGCCGCTCGATCTTCGGAAAGGTCAGCGGTTCCCACGCGTCGAGGCTTTCGAATTCCTCGCGGAAAGCTTCGCCTGCAAGCGCCGGCGTTACGGCCAACAACAAGACGGCGCAGATCAGGTTCTTGGTCATCATGCCTCCTCTGCCGCCGGGCGGGGCGAAATCCGACACAGCCCCTGGGCGGGCAGGTCCAGCGCGGCATTGAATTTGCTCGACGCATTCTGGAGCGCGATCAGCCCGGTCAGCTCCACCAGTGTATCATCATCGTAATGCCGGCGCAGGCGCTCGAACAGGGTGTCGTCCACGTCCCGATCACTGAAGGTCATGGCTTCGGCGTACGCCAGCGCCGCCTTTTCCGCTTCCATGAAAGCGTCGCTATCCTCGAAACGGTCCAGTTCCTCCAGCTTTTTGTCATCCGCGCCCTGCTTGAGTACGCGCATGGAATTGAAGTCGACGCAGAACGCGCAATGATTGATCTGTGATACGCGTACGGTAAGCAGCGCCCGCAACGCGGGCGGGAGCGGCGAAGACGGTCGTTCAAATGCGCGAAAACACAAAAGGAACCGACGCAGCAAAATCGGGACCCGGCCCCAAATCTGCGTGGGAATCAGGCGCTGTCCGTAGACGCGTTCCTGGCGCTTGTACATCAGTCGCTGATACCAAGGGTATTGCGCGTCCGGTTTGGGTGAAATTCTGGACATGATATCGTCTCCCTACGGTTTGTGATACGCATTATAGAATACCTGCGTGTCTGGCATGCGGCCATGCCAAAAGCGATAAAGCAGATAGCGGCGCGTAAGGCGAATGACCAACGCGGGTAAGTCAGGCGCAATGCCTCTACAGCCTCCCGTGTGGAGCGTCGATTGTCTCCGGAATGCCTCTCTTGGCGGGCGATAAAGCGTCCATATAATTCTTGCCGTCCGGTATGGGTCATTTTACAATAGAATATAAACGGGTTGTCGACCAGGCAGTGCGGAGTAGCCGCACAACAGAAGGGATAGCCGAGCGGATGCCATACGAATTGCTGGATCAAGAAGACTATATCGAAGTGCGATTATGGGGCGATGTCACCAAATGGGAGATCATCAAGGCCATCGGCGCTGTGCGCATAGCCACTCCCCGCAAGGATCGTCCGGATGTATGGGTTCTCGCGGAAGAAGTGTTTATTCCATTTCCGGATTATGGGGTCATTGTGGACAAAGCCTTGGGTTGGATCCCGTTGCGTTTGAAGGGGGCGCGATCAGCCCTCGTCGTGGCCGACGCCATGCAGTACGAGTTGGCCCGAGTATACTGTGATGAGCTGCGCTTTTGCCCGTACGAAGTGGCGGTGTTTCACTCAAAGGAAGAGGCGCTGCAATGGGTCTTCGAGAAGCCGGAAGCAAAGCCGTCGTGCTAATCCTTTCAGTTCCTCATTCCTCATCCAGAATATACCGAAACATCCGCGCGCCCCATAGCATGGCCGCCGGGATCCAACACATTGCGGCGTAGGCGTAATGGTTAAAGCGCGAGGCTTCCATCCAGTCCGCGGAAACGCGCGTGGACATGGCCAGCGCAATCAAGCCGAACACGATCCAGAACGAAGGCCAGCGCGCCGTAAAGAGCGGTTGATGACCGCCATGCCCGAGAATCACGCGGCCGGCTACGGCGAAGATCAGCATGCCGAAACCCGACATGAACACCACATGCAACCACGCCATGTAATAAGTCGACCAAGCGGCCGCCAGCGCGTAACCGATCAAGATCGCCCATAGCGCCAGTCGCATATTCCATGACAACGCGCCGCGAATGGTATGGCGACGATGAACGGGAAGGTAGCGGGCGAAATAGAGAACAAGCGTAACGACGCGAAGAATGTAGCCGGCTTGGATGCGGCCCGTCGCCTCGACGACGAAACTACCGATCAGCATTACGGCGCTACCAAGAATGATTGCGGCTTCTTGCCACCATAATGGGGGCGGGTTGAAAACTCGCCCTCCGTTCAGCAGGGCGGGGGCTTCTGCTCCAACGGAGGGCGGATTTGTAATCCGCCATGCATGGCCTTTCTTCTCGTAGCCCATGAAGACGGGCAGGATGAACGCCCCGATACCGAGGACGGGCAGGAGCAAGAAGCCTTGATAGAGTAGTAGCTTGCTGAACAGGTGCACAAAGCCGGGCAGTTGAAGGGCGGCGTCCGCGAGTTGCAGCGCGACGCCGCCCGCCGCGCAAAGCAGGCCGAGTACCGCACCGATGAAACCCGGCGGCGGCAGGTCCTTACGATGCGGCCAGCGCCGCAACGCGCATCCGGCAAACGTTGCGAGGACCATAAGGAAGACCGCATCGCCCGACTGA
>SKZA01000138.1 GCA_007127595.1 Kiritimatiellia bacterium | reverse complement strand
TCAAGGAAGCGTGGTGGAAAGCATGGGGAGGGGAATCCGATAAGAGCGACCACTCCAAGGGGTTCTTCCCGACGGAAATGGCCTATTCCCGCGACATTATCGATGTGCTGGTGGACGAAGGATACGACTGGCTGATTGTCGCCAGCCATCACATCAGCCGGACCAGCCCTTCGTACAACGATCATCTCACGCCCGAAAACTTTCAGATCAACTCAAGCCCGCCTAATCGCGCGGACCAAATCGGCCCAACGATAAACAACGGCTGGTTCTACAGCAACCCGCACGTCGGTATGGGCACGTGGAACGCATCGCCTTTCGCCTATCAATTGCATCGCGTGGAATATGTCGACCCCGAAACGGGCGACGTGAAGAGCATGATCGCCGTGCCCTCTGATGACTACTTGAGCTACCGGCACGGATATGCAGGAGAAGGTATCGGCTTTATTGTGGACAATATTGCGCCGCACGCAAACGATCCGAATCGCCCCGTGCTGGTCATGCCGGCGACCGATGGGGACAACGCCTGGGGCGGCGGCAGCTCGTCCTGGCTGGAGAATACGCCCGACTTATTCAATCATAGCGCCGGTGCGGGCTATCAAATAACGGCGATTCAGGATTTTGTGAATCAATTCGGACATCACGCCCCGACCACGCACATTGAGGAGGGGGCCTGGATCTTTCCCGAAATGTGTTACGGCTCGCCCTACTTCCTGAAATGGATCGAGCCGCCGGTGCGCCTGACGCAGAACAGCCCGACCACGTATCCCAACACGGTTATTGATATCGAAAACGGATGGGCGCTGAAGTTCTTTGCCTACGCGCCGAAAATGGCGGGCGCCAACTGGGTGATCACCGCTGAACAGATCAAGCGCGATCAGGGCGGCGATGTAGAGGCGTGGAAGATTCAGGCGCCTTATGATTGGGACGGGACCTGGACAGACCCGAACGAAGTGGAACTGGCCTGGCACATCTATCTCAAAGGATTGGATTCAGGCTTCCAATATTATGGAGGACTCGGCAACGACGACGAGACCAAGCCCGGCTTGGCGGCGCGCCGAACGATTGAGACCTTGCAGGATTGGATGAGCACCCGCATGCACTTGGACGAAACCGGCCCCACGGTGCTCAAGCCTCAACGCTTCCCGTACAATCCCGGCGGTTATACCTTTGGCTGGTTTAACCACGTCCCGGAAGGCGACGGCGCTTACCTGAAGGAAAATCCGTCCTGGTTCTACATCTGGACGCTGGCGCACGACGTCTCCGGCATTGAACGCATGGAACTCAAAATCCGTCACACGTACAATAATGAGAATTTCCGTAACGGGCATCACGAAAACCTGACGTACGCCGGCGGCCCGAACGTGTCGGATTGGGTAACGATCCCGATGACGAAGCGCGTACTTCCGAACACACGCGCGGAACTCAACGCCATCGCGAGCCATGGCGAAATCGATTTCGTGGTGACCTCGCCAGAGATCGCGGATCAGTATTTCGTGAAGATCGACGATTCCGTCTATCCGAATTTCCGCGGACGCTACTTTGATTATTACATCGAAGCCGAGGACACGCACGGCAACGTAACGCGCACGGAAATCCAGCATGTCTTCGTCGAAGACGATGGCGAATTGCCCTCGTCCGGCGTGCAGTTCTCCTCCGATCCGCGCGATTGCGCGCCGCTGGGGGTGACCTATCACGCCGCCAACGGCCCGCTCGAAGGCGTCAGCCCGGTGATCATGCAGATCAGCTTCGACGCCGGCGACACGTGGACGCCGTACACGATGACCAATACGGCGACCGATGTGTGGACCTTTGCCCTGGAAGTCCCGGGCAAGCCCGCCAGCGCCATCGTCTGGTTTGAGAACAGCGCGGGCACCATCAGTGACAGTCGCGACGGCCAGAACTGGACCACAAGTATTCGCGATTGCGACGCGCCGATTGGACCGCGCATTGTCACATGGAATCCGCAAACGCCCGACGGCTGTGGGACGGAAGTCACGATTCGCTACTATCCGAATGAAGGCATCCTGCAGGGCGCCTCGGCGATGAATATCCATCTCGGATATAACGATGACGCGACATGGACCGATTATGCCATGACGCAAGATGGTATCGCTTGGGAATTCACACTGAACGTGCCGAACGACACCTACAGCATCAACTTTGTATTCAACGACGGCGAGGGCAACTGGGAAAACAACAATGAAAATGATTGGCACATCACGGTGATCAATTGCTCTGACGACGAACCGTTACCGACGCTCTCGACCGTTCCGGCGGAACCGGTCGGCTGCGATCCGGTAACCATCCGGTTCAATCCGTCGGGTCGCCCGATCGCCGGCGCCGAGCAGGTGTACATTCACATCGGGCGCAATGGATGGAATAACGTCATTGATCCGGACCCCGCCATGACCTGGGAAGGCAACCATTGGAGTTACACCTATAACCCGCCGCCGGGTACCGAAGTCCTGAACTTTGTCTTCAACGACGGCGTTGGTGGATGGGATAATAACAATGGCAATGACTGGTACGTGAACATCGCGGACTGCGATGAGGTCATCTTGCCGACCGGCTTCCAGATTACCGATCCGGAAGAGGATATTACGGTCGGTCATGGTGTGGAAAGCTACACCTTGCAAGGCGTGGCAGATGACGTGGCCGGATCGATCTTCTGGACCAACGTGTTGACCGATGGTTCCGGCTCCATCGCGGCGGAGACGCCGTGGACGATCGAGGATATCGCGCTAGCCGTTGGCGCCAACGAAATCATCGTGTCCGGCGAGATCCCGGGCGGCGGTGAAACGGTGGTGGGTGAAGACCGGGCGGATAACTACGATCCGCCTGCATGGGAGGACGATGCGAATCAGGGAACCGGTTTTGGTGCTTGGAATATGTGGGATGATGGTGAAGATTCAGGATTCTTTATAGGGAACAGTACCGCCTATGAACATGGCGATGTCAACACCGGGGGCGTGGCTTTTGGCATGTTCGGTCACAGCGAGCAGTGGGCTAATGCCCAGCGCGGAATTGCGGAATGGGGAGATGGGTACACATTTGCCATCACCCTCTCCGTACAATGGCGTTCGGGTGGTCGAGGATTGAGCCTCTTTGATCCGGAAGGATTCGCGCAGGAGAATGAAATATGGAATTTCAACATCACTGATGACGGATACGGCGGAGCACCTTTCGATTATTATGAGGATATGGTGTTGCATTTCAGCATCACGCAGGCCGGAAATAGTCTGGAGATCCAAGTAACGGGAACCAGTGCCGCGGACGATTGGTCGGACACATGGAGCACCACCGTCGCGGACGCGGAACTTGGCGGTTTCCGACTCTATACAGGCGGCGATCACGATTCGGACGGCAAAAGGAATCTATATTTCAACAATCTGATCATCACCGAACCCGGATCGGGCGAGCCGACGCCGGTTAGCGATTCGGTGACGATCACGCGGCTTGCCGACGATGACGATACCGACAGCAACGATGATGGCATCCCGGACAGTTGGTATGCGGAATTTGCGCCGGGCACAGATGTGAATGATCCCGATGCGGGGAATACGGTGGGCGCCAACGGCCATACCTTGCGGGAATCGTATCTGTTGAACTTGGATCCGCGTGAGACGTCACATACGTTCAAGTTCGATGCGTTGAACTTCGTCAACGGAGATATGTTGGCCGATTGGGGCGCCGGCCAGGATCGCAACTACCATATCCAACATAGCCCGACATTGCATCCGGCCGCATGGAGTAACATCTATTCGTCCTACATGCCCGACAATGGTGGAGGACGCGGCAGCATGACGAATGCGCTGCCCCTGAATGGCGGCGGTGGATTCTTCCGTATCGAGTTGGATCAGTCGGAGCCGTAATCGGGGAGAATAGCGAGGGGGCGCTCCGTTCGGGGATGCGCCGATTCGTGAGATACGACGCCCAGCCGGGCTATGACCGGGTTCGCTTCCCGCCTTAGAAGAGGAACGCAAAGACGCTCTTTGTAGGGGTTGTGCCCGGTCTTCCTGCCGTAGAAGAGGAACGCGAACACGCGAAGAAATGCGGAATAGCCACTTTCTCCCGCCCCGAAATATCACATCTAAATTGGCGATCGCCAATTTGGATGAGGCTTGACAAAAATAACGCGGGCGTTCTGTGGGTGTGAAAATCGTTGTGTGGATGGCCTGTTTGCGTATTACTTACGCGCATGCTAACCGCATTCCAACTGCTGGCGGGGGTCGTCCTGCTCTACGCGGGCGCGGAAACGCTCGTGCGCGGCGGCGCGTCACTCGCTTTGCGCGTGGGCATCTCGCCGCTTGTGGTCGGCTTGACCGTCATTTCCTTCGGCACCAGTTCGCCGGAGCTCGTGGTCAGTTTCAAAGCCGCTATGGAACACGATAGCGCCATCGCCCTCGGCAACGTCATCGGTTCCAACATCGCCAATATCGCGCTCGTGCTCGGTCTCGCGGCGCTGATCCGGCCCATTCGCGTGGAGCGCCAAGTGATACGACGCGAAGTCCCCATCATGCTCCTCGCCTCGGTAATCCTGTGCGTCATGTTGTGGAACGGCCGGCTTGGCCGTATCGAGGGCGGCCTGCTGTTCGCGGCGCTGATCGCTTACACCGTCTTCAGCATCCGTCTTTCGCGTGCAGAACTGCGATCATCCATGTCGCCTGGAGGGACCGCCTCCGTGCGGTCCGGGGATGACACGGAGGTCGTCCCTCCACTTTCGCCGGCACACCTTCATGGAGGGACGGGCTCCGTCCCGTCCGAACCGGGTCATGATCAAGATCGGGACGACACAGCGGTCGTCCCTCCAGTCGAAAATGAGGCGCCGCCGAAGACCTACACCACCCCGTGGAGCGCCGGCATGGTGATCCTCGGCTTGCTGTTATTGCTTCCCGGAGCGCACATCTTTGTGTTGGGCGCGGTGACCGTCGCCGAGTGGCTCGGGGTCAGCGCATTTGTGATCGGATTGACGGTAGTCGCCATCGGCACGAGCCTCCCGGAAGTGGCGACGTCCATGGTCGCCTCGTTCAAAGGCGAGGGGGACATGGCCGTCGGCAATGCGATCGGCTCCAACATCTTCAACATCTTCTGTATTCTAGGTCTGTCCGCACTGTTCTTCGGGGTGGAAGGTAACGGAGTGGCCTGGATCGATCTCGGCGTCATGCTGGCGGTGGCGTTGATCAGCCTGCCGATCCTGCGCACCGGCTTCGTCATCAATCGCTGGGAGGGGGCCGGACTGCTCGCCGCGTATGTGGGCTATCTGGTGTATCTGTTCCAGCGCGGAGGGTAAGTGCCGAACCATCGGCTATGCCGGCCTCCAAGTTCATCCGCCCGGCTCCGCGGAGCGTCGCCCTTGTATCTAGGAGTCGTGTTACACTTTCTGGGTGCTTGGGGAGTCCTGAGCAACCAGGACTCCTCCT
>SKZA01000340.1 GCA_007127595.1 Kiritimatiellia bacterium | reverse complement strand
ATGATGTCCTGAAGGAGCTTCATAAAAATGGTGGCGGGAGAAGGATTCGAACCTTCGAAGGCGTAAGCCAACAGATTTACAGTCTGCCCCGTTTGACCGCTTCGGTATCCCGCCTGCCACAAATTCTACTTAGTCTTCTCGCCAACAGATTTCCCGCCGGAGGCGGGTTCGCCTTCGGCGAAACAGTCTGCCCCGTTTTTCGCTCTAGGCGGACTGCCTTCGGCAGGGCCGCTTCCGCCTTTGTCCCGACCACTTCGGGTCGGGAGCGACGGCGGACAAGTCGGTATCCCGCCATGAGGGTGATTTGCGAAGAAAACTGACCATGGCACTGTAATCAAATAACGCGATTTGTCCATACCTCAATTGCGGAAAAGCAGCCTCATGAAACCGATTGCGACGCATGATGTTTGATGATGCGTACATTGATAATGCGGTTCGGGACGGCCGAGTGTACGCGGAGCTCGAAATCGTCGTGTTGAATGGTTTCGCCCGGATCGGGGATTTGGCCCAGACGCTGGAATATATAGCCGCCAATGGAATCATATTCATCGTCTTCAGGAATCTGGATGCCCAGCGCCGTATTGACTTCGTACACCGGTTCGCGGGCGTCTACGAGATAACTGCCGTCGGACAAGGATTGTATCTTTGCGTCCGCAGGATCGTATTCATCATGAATCTCACCTACGAGCTCTTCGATAATGTCTTCCATGGACACCAATCCGGCCGTGCCCCCGTACTCGTCCACCACGAGCGCGAGTTGTGCGCGTGCCGTGCGCAACAGACGGAATAAGTCGTCGATCGGCATGGTTTCAGGGACGAAGGTGACCTTATTGCAGAGCGTGGCGATGGGCTGATCGCCTTTTCCTTCGCTCAGGTTGCGGAGGAGATCCTTTACATGAACAACACCGCGCACGTCGTCCAGACTTTCGGCGTACACAGGGAAACGAGAGAAGGCCGCCTGCTTGGACTTGTCCACACAGGCCGCGATGCTCGCGGAATGTTCGAAGGACACGATATCCACGCGGTGCGTCATAATCTCGCGTGTGACGGTGTCCCCGAATTCGAGCACGCTGCGAATCATTTCGCGTTCGGTTTCTTCGAGGTCATCGGCGTCGGCATGGTCGACCAACGAGATGATTTCGTCCTCCGATGAGGGGCGGTTCGTGTCGTGTGATTGTGCGAGCAGGGATCTAACGAGGAAGCGTTGCAAGCCCGAGAGGACGGCGGCGATGGGCCAGAGGGCGAGCGTCAGGACAAGGACCGCCGGGAGGAACGTGATAGCGATGCGGTCGGCATAGCTTTCGGCAAGGGCAATCGGAATGACGCGTACGGCAAGGACCACGCCGACGATGAGGGCCGCCATGCGCAGGAGAACGATAGCGGGGGCCCCATCGGTAACCCGGGGCAGCCATACGGTCAGGGCGACAAGCAGGAAGGCGACCCACAGGACGAGAAGCGCACTGCAGAAGTAGGGCCACTGGCGGGTCCATGAGGCGAAGCGCGCCGCCGCCGGATACTTTTCCATGAAGCGCGGAACGCCCGCATCGCCCGCCGCACGAAAGGACAAATGGAGGGTGGAGAAGAAGCATGACGCCAGCAAGCTGAGGGCGCCATAGAATGGGGTTAACATGGAGGTCTCGTGTCCCATGTGACTAATGCGGTTTGACGGACAGGCCGGCCAGAACGCCCTCCGTTTCGGCTTCTTGTAACCATTGCGTCTCCACGCGCCTCATGCGGGCCCGCAACGTCGGCGTATGGTCGTCCGCTCCAGTAAGGTGATGACATCCGTGTGCGATATAGAGCGCCAATTCGCGCTCGGTCCCGTCGTGTCGAGGGCCCTCACGCACGGCGCGCTCTACATTGACGACCACTTCGCCCGTATGGCCTTCCGCCGCGCCGGGGGAGGGCGGGTACGCGAAGCTGATGACGTCCGTGGGCCGGTGGTCACCGAGATAGCGCTCGTGGAGGGCGGCGATGCCGGGATCGTCCATTAAGACCAGGGATAGTTCCGTCCAGCGCATGTCGTTATCGAGCGACTGCACTCGTTCCATGATCCACCGGACGAAGTGTTTCAGGGGAGCTGTCGCCACCCTGAACTTTTTCTGTTGGTTGTTGACCTCGACTTTCATCCTTCGGATACGGCACCCGCCCATGCAACATGTTGGTCAGTGTGAATATGAACGCCCGCTTAATGACCTTTAATTCCAAAAAGGTCAATGAGCAATCGTCCAGTTGCCCGTCCTGGAGGCGTGAGTCGACGATCTCGTTGACAAGGTGTTCGATGCGGCTGGACGTCGGCTTATCCATCGAGCGGGACGCGGCTTCGACGCTGTCGGCGAGCAGGAGGATGCCCATTTCCCGTGTTTGTGGTTTGGGGCCCGGGTAACGGTAATCCTCCTCATTCACGTCGCGTTCGTTTCCGGCGGCGGCATGTTCTTCATGTTGCGTGCGGGCGCGATGATAAAAGTAGGCCACGATGCCTGTTCCATGATGCTGTTCGATGGCTTCCACAATCGGTTTCGGCAGTTTGGCGCGACGCGCCATGCCGACGCCTTCCTTGACGTGTGAGATGATGACCAGCGTACTCATGCTGGGCGTGAGATCGTCATGTGGATTCTCGCGGAATTGCGTGTTTTCCACGAAGAATTCAGGTTTGGTAAGCTTCCCGATGTCGTGGAAATAGGCGCATACCCGCACGAGAAGGGAGTTGGCGCCGATATCGGATGCGGCGGCCTGCGCCAAGTGTGCAACCATCAGGCTGTGGTGATAGGTTCCGGGCGCCTCGATCGCCAGTCGTTGGAGCAAGGGATGTCCCATATCCGACAACTCCAGAAGGGTGATATCGGTGGTGATGTCGAAGACCGATTCGAACATGGGTAGAAACATCAGGGCCAGCAAGGCGGTCGCGATGCCGGTCGCGAGCGCCACAGTGGACTGCAACAAGACCAGATTGGCCGGCAACTGGCTCAAGACCGCCAAGCTCAGGCAATAGACCATCTGGGAAAGACCGATCCATAGACCGATTCGGACCATGCGGGAGCGTTTACGGACCTGTCGCGCGGTATGGGCTACGATGATCGTGACCAACAGGCCCATGGCAAAAATGGAAAAGCTGTTATCGAACATGACCGCGGCGGTGAAGCTGGTCCAGACACCGATGACTACGGCGGTGGCGGGACCGATCAGGATCGTCGTCAGGATGGGGGCAAACGCCAGCGGTAGCATGAACTCGACGAGGGACCCGGATAGAAACTGCGTTGTATTGGCCAGGTAAAGCAGTCCTTTGATCGGCAGCAGGGTGAGCAGCGAGAGAATGACAAGCAGGGTGACGTGGGCGGGCGATTGCACAATGTCCGGTCGGACAATTTGCAGCAGGCCACAGCAGATGATGAGGGCGAAGAGGAGCAGGGTTGATCGGCCGATCAACTGTAGGCGCCGGTCCTGCGGCGTCTGCAATTCGTTAAGGCGTCGCTGATGTGCGCGCCAATCTTCAAGCTCCTGAGGGGTTACACGATCGCCCTGTGTGATCAGGGTGGATCCGGCGCGCACGCTTTTGGTTACAGCCCGCGATTGGCGTTGCGCGTTTTGGCGTGCGGATTCGGTGGCGGCCGCGTCGTACATCAGGTTGGGCTGAACCCAGGGGCGTAGCATCGATTGAAGGGCGCGATCGACCAGCGGCACATGGTCTACGCGACTGCGCACGCGGGTAATGGTGGCGCGCACCGCCTCGTCCGGCGTGTAGAGGTCTGCGATGGCAACGGGTGAGCGCACGTCTTCTTCAGCGACTCGAATTGAGAGTTTTCCTTTCGGAGTCACGCCGTGAAAGAGACTTTCCCGTTCGGAGACGGATATAATGCCGTGCATCCACACACCGGTTAAGGCGTCGCGTATTGCCCGTCGCACGGTTTCTTCTTCGCCCGCCGGAAACACGCCGCTGACATCGGTCGCCCGAAGGGTGACACCCGGCAGGTTCAACGCTTCAGCGCTCAAGTCCGCGGCGTCCGTCCCATCGTTGGCCCGGACTTCGATAACACGGTCCACCAGTTGGTCGAATAGGCGAAGGGACGATTGTAGCGGGGTGCGATTGATGGAAAATACGGGCAGAACGGTTTCCGCCATTTGTCGGCGGGCCAATTCCGTGGCCGCCATATCCTGTGATTCGAAGTCCACCTGGGCCAGCACCGTGGCCGGCGCGCGTTGACCTTCGGTCAGTGGAGCATGGGTAAGGCCTTCACCCAGATTCAGGAGAACGATGACGCCGATCCACATGGCGGCGGCGAGCAGAAGCGGGACGGCATAGCGCGATTTTGTTCCGAGCAAAGAGCTTCGTGCATGGAGCCGCGCTTGAATGCGTGCCCTCTTCTCACGAGAATGTGACGTGCCAAGTTGCATAGCGTGGTTTCAGACCTTGAATGGATCAGGCCGAGGCGCGGCTGGAAGCATCGTGAATGGCCTGTTCGATGCGCTTCCCGTTCTCGGTGTCCTGGCGTCCTTCCCTATACGCTTGAATGATCTTTTGCACCAGTGCGTGGCGCACGACGTCATCGTCGCTCATTTCCACCAGCGCAATACCCTCGATCTCCTTCAGTGTTTCCCGTGCTTCACGTAGGCCCGATTGCTTGTTGACGGGCAGGTCCACCTGTGTCAGGTCGCCGGTGATGACGCATTTCGAGTCAAAGCCCAATCGTGTCAGAAACATCAGCATCTGTTCCCGGGTGGTATTCTGCGCCTCGTCGAGAATGATGAAGGAATGGTTAAGTGTGCGTCCGCGCATGTAGGCGAGGGGCGCCACTTCGATCACACCGCGTTCGACGTTCTTTTCAATGTCTTCCGGCGGCATCATATCATACAGGGCATCGTATAGGGGGCGTAGGTACGGAAGCACTTTGGCCTGCACGTCGCCGGGTAGGAATCCCAGCGCTTCGCCCGCCTCAATAGCCGGGCGTGTCAGAATGATGCGGCTGACATCATTCTTGACCAATGCGGAGACGGCCATGGCCATGGCCAGATAGGTCTTGCCCGTTCCGGCGGGCCCGAGTCCGAAGGTAATGTCATTCCGACGTATCGAGTCCACATAAAGCCGATGCCCGAATGTTCGCGGAAAGATCGGAGGTTTTCCGGAGGCCACTTCGATGCGGGACTGATACAAGGCATCCAGATCCTGTTCACGTCCGGCCAGAACCTGTTGCATGGTATAGATGATCCCGTGCTCCTTCAGGACCACGCCCTGGTCACGAGCATGGCGAAGCAGATCAAAGAAGCGTACGGCGCGTTCGACCTGTTCTTCCTCGCCGAGGACGCGGAGCCAGGTATCGCGGGCCGTTAGTCGGACATCAAAGGCCTTCTCAATCCGTTTGAGAAGCTGGACTTGATTGCCGGTGATGTCCTGCGCTTCACGCGCATTGGCAAAGTGGATGGTTTCTTCTTTCAT
>SKZA01000296.1 GCA_007127595.1 Kiritimatiellia bacterium | reverse complement strand
GGGGGGGGGGGGGGGGGGGGGGGGGGCGGCCTGATCCATTATTGGCTGTCCCCCGGTCGGGACAGAGCCCGACCCTCCAGGTACCTTGTGATTCTCGTCCGGCACGCGCTCGATGAGTGAGCCGTCGATCAGTTCGCGGTGGCCTTCGTAGATGAGTTCCTCGCCCGGCGCGAGGCCTTCGGAGAGAATGACCTCGTCACCGAGGATGCGGTCGATCTTGACCAGTCGCCGCACGGCGCGATCGTCGCGTGCGACAAACACAAAATGTTCGCCCTGACGCGGTATAACGGCGGCGAGGGGAACAACCACCGCCTCCTCGCGCCGCTCCCGCAAGAGTTCCGCGGTCGCAATCATGCCCGGTCGCAATACGCGGTCCGGATTGGGCGCGGTGGCTTCTATCCGGTAACTGTTGTTCTGCGGCGCTGCGGCTTCGGCAATGTGTGTGATGGTGCCAACGAATTCCGCGCGATCCAGCACGGACACGCGGAAGGGTAGTTCGGCGCCAGGTGTCACGGCGGCGATGTCGCGCTCGGGTACGTCCAGGCGTAACCGGACCGGATCGCTGACCACGAGTTCAAACACGGCGGCGCCTTCGGGCGCGAATTCGCCGACTTCAACCAAGCGTTCATTGATTGTGCCGTTCGCCGGACTGCGGACTTCGCATTGCTCGACATGCACGCGCGCATCATCCAATTGTACGCGCGCGCGGTCGTACCGTGTGCGCACCGCGTCGTATTCGCTTGTGGAAACCGCGCCGGTCTTTGCGAGTTCGTTCCAGCGCCGATAATCCCTTTCCGCTTCGCGCAGTTCAATCTCCGCGCTTTCCTTCGCGGCCCGCCAGGTGCGGTCATCGATGCGCAGCAGGAGTTGGCCCGCTTCCACTCGGTCACCGCGATCGACGAAAATTTCGGTGACGCGCCCGCCTTTATCGACGGCCAAGAGGGACCGCATGTCGGGGGTGATGCGGCCCGGCAGGCGAATGAGGTCGGATACGGGGCGGGCTTCAACGGTCATGACGTGAACAGGCAGAGCCCTTTCCGGCGGGGTTTCCACTTCGGGTGTGTCGCGCCTCAGCGTGATGGAGAAGGCGACGAAGACGATCATGCCGATAATCATGATCCACAGGACCACGCTGGATCGTTGTATGTTCAAGTCGGGCAGTCTCATTTCAGTTCTCCCAGTCGGGTAAAGATCGAATACCGGTGATGTGTCGCAGGTCGGCCAGGGTATGTTGATAGCCGAGCAGGGCGCGGCTGTGATTCAGTCGCGCATTGTTCAGCGCCAGATTGCTGTCGGTGAAGTCCAGATGTGTGGCCAGGCCCTGTTCATACCGCACGCCGGCGATGGCCAGTGCGCGTTCCGCCAGATCGATGTTGTCGGCGGTCCCCCGCAATGTTTCGCGGGCCTCTTCGAGCGCGAGCCAGAGGCGCTCGACTTCCAGTCGTGTGGCGCGTTCCAGATCGTAAAGATTGTCGTTGGTCTTTTCTATTTCGAGCCGATCGGCCTTTACGGAGGCGCGCCGCCGGCCCCCGTCGAACAGGCTCCACGTCAGGCGAACGCCGGCCAACCACTCCCATTCCCAGCCGTCTCCGAAGGGGTTCCGTTGGCTGGGTTCGGCGCCGCCGTAGGAGGCGAAGGCGCGCACTTCCGGCAGGTAGTCGGCCTGCGTCACGCGCAACTGGTTTTGCGCGACGCCGCGTTGCGCGCGTGCCTGCAGAATTTCGGGCCGTTGCCTGACCGCGCGGCGCTGTAGACCGCCGAGATCGAGCACGACCGGCGCGATCTCCAATTCTCCATGGAGTTCAAACGCGTTCGTGTCGAGATGGATCAGGTCGCTGAACGCGCGGCGGGAAAGCGTCCGGGCATTATCCGCCGCAATGAGTGAAGGGCGTTCGTTGGCGAGAGCGACCTGTGCGCTCAACCATTCGAACTCCGATGCGGTTTGGGCATTGTATCGCTTTCGGACTTGTTCCTCGAAGGCTTCGAGTTGGCGTACGGATTCGCGCGCCACCTCGAGGGCGTATTGCGCGTAGAGCACTTCATAGAAGCTTCGCGTGATACGCCTTACCACGTCTGATTCGACCCGTTCGGCTTCGCGAGCGGCGGCGTCCTCAACGTGTTCCGCGATGCGCAGGGCGGCGCGCACAGAGCCGCCGGCATACAGCAATTGCTCCGCGTCTGCGAAGGCGGCGTAGGTGTTGCGGCGTCCCAATTCGCCCGGGAAATCGGGAATCGTCGGTACATCGTCCAGGCGCGTATAATTGGCATTCAGATCCAGGGTCGGATGGGCGAGTGCGCGCACTTCGCGAATCTGTGCGCGTGCAATTTCGACATCACGCCGCGCATTGGCGACGGGGATGGAGCGTTCGAGTCCGATTTCAATGCATTCATCCAGCGTGAGGCGAAGCGGCGCGGCGTCCGCGTAAGCGCATGGTCCGCCTGCGCATCCCATGGCGGCGAGAACGAAAATTGCAAAATAGCGTATGCGATTCATGTAGAAATTCCGTGTGTCACGACCGGTCCGGCGAGAAGGCCCTTTGCGGTATTGACAAGAATGCAAAGCTAGTGTTTAATCTTAACACCGTCAAGATGAAATCATCGAAAAAACAAAAAAAAGTGAGCCGGGCCTATCATCACGGCGATCTGCGCCGAGTCTTGATTGAAGAAGCAGCCCGGCTGGGTAGCCGCGAAGGTGTGGAAGCCTTATCGTTGCGACGGGTGGCCGCCGCAGCGGGCGTGTCGCCTGCCGCGCCCTATCATCATTTTAAGAACAAGTCCGATTTGTTGGCCGCCGTGGCGGAGGAGGGATTCCGCCGCCTACACGGTGCGATGACGCGTGCGGTGAAGGGCGCCCAACCGGGGGATATCGTGAGCCGGTTGCGCGGTATGGGGCGGGCGTATGTTCGGTTTGCCGTTCGAAATTCGCATTATTTCCGGGTCATGTTTCGTCCGGAACTGGCGCGCGCACACGAGCCGGATCCGGAAAGCTGGGGACAGCGCACCTTTTCCTATTTGATTGCGATGATTCAGGAAGGTATGGGCGAAACCGGGGAGCCGTCGGACGCCATTATGAAGGAGGCGTTGTTTGCGTGGAGTATCGTGCATGGGTTGTCGTCCTTGTGGATCGACGGAACCGTAGGGGTCGAAGAACCGTACAGCGGGTGGGGGTACGAGAAGCTGGCCGAATATGTGACCGAACGCGCGGATATCGGGCGGGTGTAGGGGTGTTATGGACTAACGCGTTCGAGAGAACATTCTTCTTGGAGGGACGCGCTCCCGCGCGTCCAGGTCACGCGGATCCGCCTCCGCAAGGCCTACGGCGGGACAAGAGCGTGACCCTCCAATGTGACGCTATTTTGAAACGCGAGACTATTCCCGATAACAATATCCCACGCCGCGGACGGTTCGAATGTGTTTCCCTGTGGCGCCGAGTTTGCGGCGTAGGCTGACAATCAGCACGTCGACTGAACGCCGCGTGCAAGCGTAGTCCCTGCCGCGCAGATGTTCGATGATGGCGTCACGCGAGAACACCCGGCCCGGTTTATCGAGCAAGAGGTGAAGCAATCGAAATTCTGTTGTGGAGAAATCAATCCGTGTTCCGTTGACGCGTACCTCATAGCGCGTTGGTGTAAGTTCTATTTCCTGTACTTCGATCACCTCTTCCTCATCCTGCGGCGGTGTCGTAGCCGTTGGAGCGAAGGTGGGTGCGGCATCCTCGCCTGCAGGCGCCTCTCCATTCGCGGCTTTCAGCAGCATAACCGGATAAGGTGTCGAAGCGCCCTTGACGGGAAGCAGTCGGCACAGTGCGCGTCCGCTCTCCGCCGGCAATACGGCGCCAATAATGATGTAATCCGGTGATTGGCCGTCCAGCGCTTCCGCAACCCTGTCGGGACGGTCCACCGGTATGACGTGATAGGCGCCCGCGGCAGTGCTTAGAGGGCGAGTCCCCGTTGCGTCGTGCTGCTCTTCTCCCTTTAATGGTGTATGGGTCATGATCATTGTCAGGTCTCCTGAAATCGTGAATGGATAGAATTTATGTTCGGCCATCTAACAGAAGCAGGTGTCGTGCCAATCGGGTTCAGGGACTGGCGAATGCGCTTTCCATGGCGGTATTCGGGCACAATTCCGGTCCACTCATCGGTTCCCTGTATGCGAAATCCCACGAAGTTGTGAAGGCTGATGCCGGAATGTGACATTATTGTTAAGCATAAAATTCGCGTTGCAGGCGGTTTGGTAGTGTACTTTTTCGCGCTTTTCTGTTTAATGGCTTGTCAGCGTACGTCCGGGATGTCCGGGTGACGTGTCACACTTTGCGATTGAGGTGTTGCTTGAGTATATCCGATGCGATCGATCCCGACCGTTGGGTGGAGGAGCATGGCGATATCATGTTCCGCTACGCGTATGTCCGCCTGAAGGATCATGCGGTGGCCGAAGACATTGTTCAGGAAACCTTCCTGGCGGCCATGAAGGCGCGTGAACGTTATCAGGGGCGCTCTTCCGAGCGGTCGTGGCTAATGGGAATCCTGCGGCACAAGTTAATTGATTACCTACGTAAAGCCGCGCGCGAGGTGAAGATTGACGACCAGCCGGAGGGGTTCGAGGATTCGCTCCTTTTTCGGGAGTCCGGTATTCCCCACTGGCGTCCGCCAAAGTGGCAGTTTAATCCGCGGAAAGTGTTTGAACAGAAGGAGTTCTGGGACGTCTTCTCGCATTGCCTCGCCAAGCTGGATAAACGGATGAATCTGGCGTTTACGATGAAGGAACTGGAAGATCTTTCGACGGAGGAAGTCTGTAAGGCGCTGGGTGTTGAACCGACGTACCTTTGGGTAATCCTATATCGGGCGCGCAATGCGCTCAAGGCGTGCTTGGAGAAGAACTGGTTGAAGAAGAATAAAGGGGTCAAGGAAATCAATGCTGCGGTGTAAACAGGTGTCTGATGCGTTGGCGAGCAGCAAGTATTGGGACTTGCCGCTCCGCAAGCGTATCGGGCTGCGCCTGCACGTGGCGTTTTGCCTGGTCTGTGGGCCGTTCAACCGTTTCCTGATGCTGTGGCAGGATTCCACCCGACATTATCTCAAGCATGAGCAGGAAGACCCGCCGCCACCGGACATGAAGCTGTCCGAAGATGCCCGTAAGCGTATGTGTGAAACCCTGCGCAAGGAAAAGTCCTGATGGCAGGCGCGACGCGGTCGTCGTTCGACTGATCGAACAGCGATTCAATATCGAATTGGCGCTTCCGACGCGAGAGCCCCCCGCGGTTGCGATTTAGTCGGTTGCAAGCCATGCATGGAATGGGTCGTATCTATGCCAGGGACCATGCGAATCTCGATTTCTCCGTGTGCTGGCGGCGGGGTCATGGTATCTTGCGCGGCGTAATGCAAACGAATCCGTCGATATATCCTCACCTTGAAGCGGGGCTCTTTACCCGTTT
>SKZA01000245.1 GCA_007127595.1 Kiritimatiellia bacterium | reverse complement strand
GTCGCGTCGCGCACGGCCATGGTGGTCGGCAGCACGGTGTTCGGCGCGGGCCGGAAGATGAAGGCGGACCTGGAAGCGTTTGCGTCTGAGGCGCTGTTCGATGGGCAGCCTGTGACATTGGAGCAGGATCGTTTCCGCGGTTCGTACGGTGACAAGGAAATGTCCTTTGAAGAGGTCGCCGCCGAGTACCTGTCCCGCAAGGGGCCTTTGCGGGTCTATGATCAATTCCAGTTGCCCGATTTTATTAAATGGAATCAAAAGACGTTTGAGGGCGACGCCTATCCCGCCTATTCATGGGGATGCAACGTGGTCGAACTGGAGGTGGACACGCTGACGTTCGAGATCAAGGTGACGAAGATCACGGCGTATTATGATATCGGGCGACTGTTGAATCCGGTGTTGGCCAAGGGGCAGATCGAAGGCGGTTTGGTGCAGGCCCTTGGCTATGCGATGCTGGAAAAGATGGAGATTAAAGACGGCAAGTACGACGCGGACCGGATGCAGACGTATGTCATCCCGACGACGTTGGACATTCCCGAAATGGACCTGCATTTTGTCGAGTATCCGTGGGAACACGCGCAACCCGGCGCGAAAGGGGTGGGCGAGATTCCGATGGACGGGTTGGCGCCGGCAATCGCCAATGCGCTGGTGCAGGCTACCGGTATTCGCATCCGCGATCTGCCGGTTACACCGGAGAAACTTTTCCAGATGATGCAGGAGGAGAAGACGGCGTGAGATGGAGGGTCACGCTTCCGCGTGGCCGCAGGGACGACACGGAGGTCGTCCCTCCAGGAAGACTGATGGATGGCGACAAGTGACAAGGTTGCAGGGTTATGAATAAAGTAAAGCGAACATGGAACATCAACGGAGAGCGACGCGAGGCGGAGATCCCGCCGGTGCGTCGTTTCCTCGACGTGTTACGTGAGGATTTAGACCTCAAGGGCACGAAAGAAGGCTGCGGCGAAGGCGAGTGCGGTGCATGCACAGTGATTGTTGACGGAGAGCCCGTTTTGTCCTGCATGCTGCCCGCCGGACAGGTTCCGGACAGCGCCGAGGTGACCACGGTCGAGGGGTTGGAAAAGACTCCGGGCGGCCGCCTCTTGCAGGCGGCGTATGCTGAGAAGGGCGCGGCCCAGTGTGGTTTTTGTATCCCTGGCATGATCGTCTCTTCGTACGCGATGTTGTCCCGGGATCCCGATATGGATCCGGGCCGGATTCGCGAAGCGCATGCCGGCAACATCTGCCGCTGTACGGGGTACGAAAAAATTGTTGAGGCCATTCAATCCGCCGCGGAACAGTGGCCCGCCGAGGCGAAAGGGTAAAAGGGTGAGCACGGTTACTGCGAAGACATTTGACGATGTGGCCTGCGCATTCCCGGCGACCTTGCAGGAGGCGCTCGAGCTGATGGCCGACGAGAAGACGCGCGGCCGCCCGCTGGCCGGCGGGACCGACCTGATGGTGCAATGGGAATCCGGCGTGCTGGAGATGCCGGAACGAGCGGTCAGTGTGAAGCATCTCTCGGAATTGAGGAACATTGAAGAAACCGATGGCGAAGTCATGATCGGCGCGAGCGTCACCCATATGGGTATTCGACGGTCGCCGCTCACACAGAAATATCTTCCCTCGCTTGTGGACGCGGCGGCGACGATCGGGGGCTTTCAAATTCAAACCATGGGCACGATTGGCGGCAGCGTGGCCAACGCCAGTCCGGCCGGCGATCTGGCCCCATCCTTGATGATCACCGACGGCACGGTGGTGGTCGCCAGCGTGCGGGGCGAACGCGAGGTGCCCGTGACAAAGTTTTGGACCGGTTATCGCAAGATTGATCTTGAACCCGATGAACTGATTGTCCGTTTTCGTCTACCCAAGATGCCGGACGGGCATCGCGAAGCGTGGCGCAAACTTGGTCCGCGCCAAGCGCAGGCCATTTCCAAGGTCATGGGCAGTTGCCGCGGGCACGTGGCGAACGGTGTGGTCAAATCGTTCCGTGTCGCTATCGGTAGTATCGCTCCGACCTGTGTGCGGCTGTACGACGTGGAGAAGTGGGTCGAAGGGAAGAAGCTGGATGAAGCCGTGTTGGCCGAAGCGGAGCAGCGCACGTCGGACGGCATCAACCCGATCGCCGATATCCGTTCCACCGCCGAATACCGGAAATGGGTAACCGGCCGCATAGTGCGCGGGTTTTTGGAACAGTTGGCCGGGTGATCGCTCCTTGACGTCGCCTACTCGCCGTAGTGCGTTTCGGTGCGGTGAACGAATACGGTCCGCGACTTTTCGTCGATGGAATAGACGATGCGATCCTTGTAGGTCAGTCTGAATGACCAAAACCCCGACAGTTCCCCCACCAGGCGTTTTCCGCACGCGGGATCAGATGATAGGGTTCGGAATAGGATGTCGCGCAGTTTCTTCTGTAGTTTTGGGGTGAGTTTCTCGTAATCCTTGAGCGCTTCTTTCGTGAGACGTACCTGGTACCGTTTCACGGCTTATCTCCGAACACCTCGGTCAAGGAAACCGTTTCTCCAGACTTCATTTGCTTGATGGATGATTTCAAGCGTTTCCGAAAATCCGGGAGCGACAAGAGTTCCAATGTTTCCAGCAGACCCTCATAATCCTCTTCAGACATGAGGACGGCGGCGCCTTGGGGGTGTTGAATCCGGTAGGTCTTATGTCCTTGCGCGGCCTTCTTGACTAAATCGAAGAATTCTTTTCGCGCTGCGGTTGCGGTAAGTGTCGTCATGGTGGCGGCTCCTTGATATGTACGTGATAGCGTACATCGCGGTGGCGGAATGTCAACCTTGCGGCAAATCAGTTCGCAGCGTTTCCCACTCTGCCGGCGTGTTGATATTTCGCAGGATGGCGGGGTCATCGACGGCGATGGGGTGGGTGTGGGGCGCAAGAATCTCGTTCATTGGGGTGTCGCCGTCGGCGTCGAGTGCGACAACCTGTTCTGCGACGACGCGCGATATCCAAACCAAATGACCCGGTTTCCCATCGTGTGTAGGGCGCACGACTTGGTGATTGCCGGTTTCGGCCGCTTCACGCATGGCGCGTAGCGTGGCCGGCTGTATGCCGTACGCGTCCACCGGCATGACGAAGCAACCGTCGTAATTTTCCAGCGCGCGAAGGCCGGTTTGGATGGAGGTCAGGCGTCCTTCCTCCCAGCGCTCGTTCGTCACCGTTCGACAATCGGGGAGTTCCTTGGCAATGCGATCCGCTTCCGAGCCAAGCACGACCACCACATCCTTGCAACCGCCCCGTTTCAGTAACTCGGCTTGGTATTGAGCTAGCGGGGTGTTGTCCGGCAAAAGCAGTAGGGCCTTGGGGAAGCCCATGCGGCTCGACGCGCCCGCGGCAGTAATGAGTCCGGCGTGCTTAAACTGTTGCACGCCGGTCTTCCACGGGGTGGGCGAGGGTGATAGGTACGGTTGATTCATCCCGTGCAACCCCTGCCACTGCTCCCTCGGAAGATGATGCGACCCCACCATAATCAACTTTCATTCAAGAAATGGCTGTTACCTGTATCGAGCAAGCGTCTTGCGACGCCCCTACGAACGCTCGGAAAGACGCCGTTGGTAGGGACGCCGTAAGGCGTTCTTCTCGTTAGCCGAAGCCTTTGCCCTTAACCATTAACCATCAACCATTCTAATGATGGTCCCGTTCCGGGCGCGGTTCCCGTGTGAGCAGGTCGTTGACGGCACGCTTCGGGTCTTTCCCTTCATGCACAATGGCATGTACTTCCTCGGTAATCGGCACGTCGATACCCGCTTCATGGGCTAGTTCCAGCGCGTTGGCGCAGTTCCATACGCCTTCAGCCACCTGTTCCGTGCGTTTCAATATCTCTTCCAGTGTATCGCCCCGGCCGAGCGCTTCGCCGACTCGCCGGTTACGGCTCAACTGACTGGCGCAGGTCACAATCAAATCGCCCATTCCGCTCAGTCCGCTGAACGTGGACGGATGCGCGCCCAGCGCTACACCCAGTCGCGTCATTTCGGCCAGGCCGCGGGTGATCAAGGCGGCCTTCGTGTTGTCCCCAAAACCGATGCCGTCGCTGACGCCCGCGGCGATGGCAATGACGTTCTTCAAAGCGCCGCCCAGCTCGACGCCAATGGTGTCGTCGGACGTATAGACGCGGAAGACCGGCGCGTTGAAGAGATGCTGCACATACTCGGCGACGGCATGGTCCCAGCAGGCGGCCACGACGGCCGTTGGCACGCCGTGCGCAACTTCCTCGGCATGGCTGGGGCCCGAAAGCGCCACCACGTGATGACCGGTCAGGATCGATTCCGCGGTCTGGGTCATGCGTTGATGGGATTCCTTGTCCAATCCCTTCGTTACGCTGACGATGACCGTGTTGCTGGTAATGGCGTCCTTGAAGGATTCCACGACGGAACGATAAAACTTTGACGGGACGGCGAGGACGACGGCGTCGGCTTCGCTGACCGCTTCAGCGCGTGAGGCGGTCCAATGAATTTCAGGCGGAAGTTTGATGTCCGGCAGGAATTTGGGGTTTTCGCCGGAAGCCTTGATGCGGTCGATGTATTCCGCGAACGGGCCCCACACGCGGACTTCGTGTTGGTTGCGATGAAGCACCAGCGCCAGCGCCGTGCCCCAACCCCCGTCACCGATAATGGCTATGCGTTTCATGCAGTCTATTTAACCACGGATTGCACGGATGTTCACGGATGATTTCTACTTCAATTCTTCTATCCGTGACCATCCGCGTCATCCGTGGTTCCCTCCTTCTCCTTCCGGAAGGTGTGTTCCGTTCCATTCAGCAGGCGCTGGATATTGGTGCGATGACGCCAGATGACGAGGAGGCCGAGGACGGTCAGCACGATAGGTACGACCCTGTTGTCCGATCCGTACAGCCACCAACCGGCGGCGGGAATAGCGGCGGCGGCGCCGATGGAGGCCAGCGAGACGTAGCGGAAGACGGCGAATAGAAGGACCCATACGGCCAAGCCGATGCCGACAGCCGGAGGCGCGACACCCAGCAGTACGCCCGCACTGGTGGCCACGCCTTTGCCGCCCTTGAAACGGAGATAGACGGGCCAATTATGCCCGGCAATGGCGGCGCACCCATAGAGCAAGCCCGCCGTCTCCGGTTGTTCGATGCCGCCCGTGGCCCAAAGCGGGAAGAGGATGGCAGGGAGGAATCCTTTCAGCACGTCGCACACGAATGTCAACACGCCCCAACCCTTGCCGACCGATCGGAAGACGTTGGTCGCCCCGACATTCCCGCTGCCCACCTGCCGGATATCCACGCCCTTGATGCGCCCGATCAGAAGGGCGAACGGAATCGCCCCGATCAGATACGCCGCCAGTATCACTACAATCATCAGTGTCATGGGCTCATCCTACTATCGCGCTATACAACTGAATAGCCGTTTCTGCGATATTCGATCAGGTGTGATCCGAAAAAATTCTTGCGCGCTTGATCCGCTTCCTCCACACTGCACGGCGTCATG
>SKZA01000053.1 GCA_007127595.1 Kiritimatiellia bacterium | reverse complement strand
TCTTTCCAATACGCGTCGATCAAGGCGTCGATGATCTTCTTGCGGATTCCGTTCTTCTTTCCTTTTGCGCTCATTTAGAACTCCCGTGTTAAGAATCTATGCAACAATCCGGCTCGGCAGGAGCCTCGCCCTCCAGCAAACCTCAGAAGCCCTGTTCACATCGACTGGAGGGCGACGCTCCGCGGAGCCGTTCATGATGCGACAACTTGGGGTCTACCCTATCACGTCGCGGGCGTGATTGCAATGCGCGCGGGATGGCCGTTGAGGTCCACGTCCGTCCCCTGCCCCACTTCATCAGCCGATGTCAGCTCCAACGCCAGCACTTCGTTCATGATGTAGGCTTCATGCGCCTGCACGGCTTCCTGCACCTGCGCGTCACTCGCATACGTCACACGAATGCGTTGCGTAACCTCCAGATCAGCGGTCTTTCGCATCTGCTGGACTTTATTGACGAACTCGCGCGCCAACCCTTCCCGGATCAGGTCATCGGTCAGTTCCAATTCCAATGCGACGACGATCGCGCCTTCCGCCGCTACGGCGAGGCCTTCCTTCGGCACGCGTTCCACGACGACGTCTTCGGGTTCCAACTCCAATTTTTCACCGTCGGGTAACGTGATTTCCACTGCTTTCCGGTCGAGCAGCATCAACAATTGCTCTTCCGGCATGGCTTTGATCCAGCCGACCGACTGCTTCACTTTCGGTCCCAGCCGCGGTCCCAATCGGCTGAAGTTGGGTTTGGCGTTGAAATGGGCCATGCCGGACTCGTCCTTACTGAAACGCACCTCGCGCACATTCAACTCGTCCCGAATAATGTCCGCATAGGCGTCGACCGTTTCCAAGTGACTATCGTTACGACACACCACATGAATGGCGCGCAGGGGTTGGCGGACCTTGACGTTATAGCTGGACCGCAATTGTCGTCCCAAGCCGACCACCGTCATGACGGTGTCCATCTGCTTCTCGAGTTCCCGATCGCGACGCGCGTCGTCCGTCACGGGGAAATCGCAGAGATGCACGGATTCGGGCATATCCTCCGTGCGCAGATTTCGATAGATCGTCTCACTGATGAACGGGACAAACGGCGCGGCGATCTTGGACAGGCGCAGCAGAACCTCGTACAGGGTCGCGTAGGCATGCGCCTTGTCCTTGTCGTTTGTGCTCTTCCAGAAACGGCGGCGACTGCGCCGGATATACCAGTTCGTCAAATCTTCAATGAAGCGCACAAACGGCCGCACGGCGAGTTGCAGGTCGTAGACGTCCATCGCCGCGACGACTTCGTGCGTGAGCCGTTCCAACGCGCTTATGATCCAGCGATCGAGGAGGTTGGCGGAGGGCGCGTCGGGTGTCGGGTGTCGCGTGGCGGGTGTCCATGCGTCCACGTTGGCGTAGGTGACGAAGAAGCTATAGGCGTTCCACCAGGGAATGAGGAGGTGTCGCAGCGAATGTTTCACGCCGTCCTCCGAGAAGCACAGATCTTCCGCACGCACCACGGGAGATGAAATCAGGTACAGCCGCAGGGCGTCCGCGCCGTACGTGTTCACCACTTCGACCGGATCGGGATAGTTCTTGAGGCGCTTGCTCATTTTGCGACCGTCCTCGGCGAGGACCAGTCCGTTGACGACCACGTTCTTGAAGGCGGGACAATCGCGCAAGGCCGTGGACAGGATCATGAGCGTGTAGAACCAGCCGCGCGTCTGGTCCAAGCCTTCCGCGATGAAGTCGGCCGGGAAATGCGCGTGAAACCAGTCCTCGTTCTCGAACGGATAATGGATCTGAGCAAACGGCATCGAACCGCTCTCGAACCAGCAGTCCAATACCTGTGGCACACGGCGCAACGGTTTCCCGCCCGACGGCGACGGGATCTCGATGTCATCGACGAAATGCTTGTGCAGGTCCTCGACCTTCTCACCGGATCGTTCCTCGAGTTCCTGGACGGACCCGATACAGACCGTTTCCTTCCCGTCTTCGCTCTGCCAGACAGGTAGCGGCGCCCCCCAGTAGCGGTTGCGCGAAATGGCCCAGTCGCGCGCGTTTTCCAGCCATTTCCCGAATCGTCCGTCGCGCAGATGTTCGGGGACCCAATGCACCTGGCGGTTATTCTTTGCAAGCCGGTCGCGCAATTGTTCCACGCGCACGAACCAGGTGGAGACGGCGCGATAGATCAGCGGGGCGTCACAACGCCAGCAATGCGGATAGCTGTGCTGAATAACGCCTTGGTGCACCAGTTTGCCCTGCGTCTTCAGCATGCGGATGATGTCGGGGTCGGCCTCCTTGACTTCGCGTCCCTTAAAGTCCGTCACTTCGTCGGTGAACCGGCCTTCGTCGTCCACGGGACAGACAGCCGGGAGGTGCTCACGTTGTCCAAGCTGATTGTCGTCTTCACCGAAGCCCGGCGCGATATGGACCACGCCTGTTCCGTCTTCGGTGGAGACAAAGTCGGCCGTAAACACTCGAAACGCGCCGCGCTGTTCCAGTTCGGCAAAATACGGGAACAGCGGCTCATACCGCAGGCCGGCCAACGCCGAGCCGGGGATCTCTTCGAGCAGTTCGTATTCCGCTTCCTTTTTGTAATAGGCGGACAGGCGATCGCGCGCGAGGATATAAACCGTCTCGCCGTCCTGCACCTTGACGTATGGAATGTCCTCGCCGACGGCGAGCGCGAGGTTGGACGGCAAGGTCCACGGGGTGGTCGTCCATGCCAGGATGTAGGTGTTCGCCTTGCCTTTCACCGCAAAGCGGACGGTGATCGCGGGGTCCTTTACGTCCAGATACCCCTGATTGGTTTCAAAATTGGACAGGGGCGTGGCACAGCGCGGACAGTATGGGAGTATCTTCTGCCCCTCGTAGATCAGGTCCTTGTCCCACAGCGACTTGAAGACCCACCAGATGGATTCCATATACGGCAGATCCATCGTCTTGTAGTCGTTATCAAAATCGACCCAGCGCCCCATGCGGGTGACGATCTCGCGCCATTCTTTTGTGTAGCGCAGCACGATGCTGCGACACTTTTCATTGAAGACATCCACGCCCATCGCTTCGATATCGCGTTTGCCGCTGATATTGAGTTCCTGCTCCATCTCGTACTCGACGGGTAAGCCGTGGCAATCCCAGCCGAACCGCCGCTCGACGAAATGGCCGCGCATAGTCTGATAGCGTGGGATGATGTCTTTGATGGTGCCGGCAAGCAGATGCCCGTAATGCGGCAGACCGGTGGCGAAAGGAGGTCCATCATAGAAGACGAATTCCTTCTTCCCGCGCCGTTGGTCCACCGATTTGCGGAAAACATCCGCATCCGCCCAGTACGCGAGCACGTCGCGTTCCTGCGCGGCAAAATCAATCTTGTTACTAACTGCTCTAAACATGGGTCAACCTCGATAAAGGGGAATTCGGTCATACGGTATGCGAACCCGGTGTTTTAGGCAAGAAGGCAGACGGCTCCGCCGACCTGTCGCCCGGGCTAGACGGCAAAACCGCAACCAAAGAAAGAAACCGCAGATTACGCCGATTGCGCGGATGTATTCTATGTGAATGACCGGCTATAATGCTCCTCGAAGGGCAGCCATTCATGAGCCCCGGGTGAAACCCGGGGAGAGAGGTAAGAAAGCAAACCCCATGGCTATGAAGAGGCAGGCCAACGGCCTGCTTGAAGACAGCCCCGGGCAACGCCCGGGGTTTTGGTCGTATAACCGACATCTTGCAGGCTGTAGGCCTGCTTGATATCAGACAGGTTCAAACAGCCTTACAGGCTGTGGGTCGTTTGGGATCTCCGTCGATTCCGGGGGCGTTGCCCCCGGCTTACTTCAAGCGCCCCTTCAGGGCGCGGAGCTGTGAACGTGCAATACCTCAATCCCTTTTTGCTTTAACTATCAAGAAAACGGCCTCCGGAATAATCCGGAGGCCGTTTCGATTCGGACGTGTGTCTCGGCTTACTGCTTGATGGCCTGAAGATGGATATCGAAATTCGCGATCGCGCCGATGCCGCGGTCGCCCATCCCGTCATACGCCACACCAAAGTCGTTCCGATCAACGGCGCCTTTGATTTCGATGCCGATACGGGTATTCCCCCACGGATCTTCCACCGGTTCGGTTACGGATACGGGCAGTTTCACTTCCTTGGTTACGTCCTTGATGGTCATATCGCCCACGAGCGCATATCCGCCACCGTGGGGCACCACTTCCCTGCTGTGAAAGGTGATTTCGGGCCACGTCTCGACCTCGAAGAAGTCTTCGTTGCGCAGGTGATCGTCACGGCGATCATTATTCGTGTCGATACTGGCGGCCTGGATGACAGCCTTGACTGACAACGTAGTGATGTCGCTTCCATCTATCTTGATCTCGCCATCGTACTCGTTGAAGTGACCGCGCACATTGGTAATGCCTAAGTGGCGTATGCTGAAGCCGACGGTGCTATGATCCTTGTCCAAGGCATACCGATCGCCCGCATACTCATCCCCATGGCTTCCGGCCCAGGATGTCAGGTTTGCGGCTACGCCAACGGATACGGCCATCAATAAGGTTAGTACTTTCTTTATCATCTTCTCTCCTCTGTTTGTTTACCCAAGGGGACACCCCCCCTGCGATTTGTGGGACACTTGGATTAGTCGTCAGTTCAAAATAATCCTTACAAGGTATCCATGGCGGCCAAAGCGCGGTCGAGCTCTGTGCGCGTCGTATAGGCATGTGGCGAAAAGCGCAGAAACAAGGTCCCGTCCCTGGCCCGGCGCATGGACAGTCGAATGCCTGCTCCGCTCAAATACTGATGCGCTTCCGCCAGATTCCGGGTCGAATGTGACACGCTTACGATACCGGAGCGATTCCTTTCTTCGGCATCTTCCAGGCAAGGAGGCGTTTCGAATCCCCTCTCCCGCAGCGCCTCCGACAGGTAATCCGCCAATGAGCGAATCCGCTCCGCGACACGCGGGATCCCGGCGTCCTGCAACATCCCGAGGGAGGCGTCCATCGCCAGGATGCCCGGAATATTAAGCGAACCGGGTTCGTAACGCCGCGCCCCGCCGTAATATGCAATGCGGTCCTGCGCGATGAATTCCGGCGAGTACACGTTCCACGCGCCCAGCAAGGTCGGGCGCAGACGTTCATGCCACTCTTCGCGTACATAGAATATGCCGGCCCCGACCGGGCCCAACATCCATTTATGCGAATCGGCGCTCAAGAAGTCCACGTACTCGACCGATGTGGGGAACGCGCCCACCGTCTGAATTCCATCCAGACAGAAGCGGATGTCCCGCTCACGCAGGCGCCGTCCAATTTCATCCACGTCGATGCGATAACCGGTCAGGTAATGACAAGACGCGAGGGCGACCATCCGGGTCGAGGACGTCAACGCACGCTCCACGAGGTCCCACGTAATTTCGCCCATATGTTCGGGGCGCAACGGCACAGGTTTAACACCCCGCTCCGCCAGCGCGATCCATGGATAGACATTCGCCGGATAATCGTCCGGATAATAGACCACCTC
>SKZA01000176.1 GCA_007127595.1 Kiritimatiellia bacterium | reverse complement strand
GGAGATGAGGATCAAAGGGCACTGCGCTTGTTCTCCCTTATGAAATGCCGTATGTTTTCCTGCATGTGGGATTCGCTATTCATGATCGCGCGCATTATTGTGCTGGTATACGTCGGGCTCGTGCTATTCCTGGCGGGCTGCCAGCGGGCCATGATCTACTATCCCACCCGCGCGACGGAAATCGATGCCAAACAGCTCGCCGCCACCGACGGCCTCGAACCATGGCGCAACGCCGACGGCGATATCATCGGCTGGCGATCGCGCCACACGGCGGATGACACCGACGCCATGCTCGTCTTTCACGGGAACGCCGGCTTTGCCGCGCATCGCGGCTATTTCGTGCACGGCTTTGCGCCGGACATGGCCGTGTACATTTTTGAGTATCCCGGCTACGGCACACGCGCCGGACGGCCGTCCGAAAAGAAGTTCTATAGCGCCGCCGAAGACGCCTTGAAGCAATTGCGCGAGGAACGCGACGGGCGCATCTTTCTCGGGGGCGAATCCCTGGGCAGCGGCGTCGCCACCCATCTCGCCGGCACACATCCCGACCTCGTGGCCGGACTCTTTTTGGTCACGCCGTTCAGTTCACTGGTTGACGTTGCCCGCAGCCATTACCCGATCTTTCCGGTCCGCTGGTTGATGCGTGACCGGTACGAAAGCGCAGAACACCTGCGCACCTACGATGGTCCCATCGCCGTGGTACTCGCCGAACGCGATGAAGTCGTGCCCGCGCGGTTCGGCCAGAAGCTGTACGACGGCTATGACGGCCCGAAACGTCTTTGGGTGCAGGAAGGGCGCACACATAACACGCTCGATTACAGCCCGGCCGCCGCGTGGTGGGGCGAAGTCGTCGCATTCCTCAAGCAAGCGACGGATTGATGGTCGGCGCGCCGCCGGCCGTAGCTTCCATTTTCTTGATGGGAGCAGGGGACGGGACGGAGCCCGTCCCTCCATGTACGCCTGCGGGCCAATCGGCGCTGCGAATTGTGGCGGCTCGATAGGTTTTCCAATCGTTGCCTGCCCGCCACCGACCATGCAACGCCTGCTGCACCAACAGGAGCCTGTTTGAGCAATGGGCCCGTTCGCGCGAGCGGCAGGCGGGGAAAAATTTTCGCTAGTTTTTCCAATCATTGGAAGATTTTTGGGCGTTTTTCCCAATCGTTGGAAGAAAAATGACCCTGGTTTTCCAATCGTTGGAAAATCGGTCAGCGCGACTGTTCGAGGGTGTCGCGGCGTCGATAGAATTCCTTGGCCTTGCGTCGGAGCTTTTCCGATTCGGGATGATTGGAATCGTCGAGCATCGCGGAGAATTCCTGAAGCGCCTTTTTCTGTTTGCCGCTGAGCCGTTCCGGTGTTTCGACCATGACGACGACGTGCTGGTCGCCGTTGCCGAAACTGCCGACGCCTTTGAGGCCGCGTCCGCGCATGCGGAAGATCTTCCCGCTTTCGGTGCCCGCCGGGATCTTGAGTTTGGCGTGACCGTACAAGGTGGGCACTTCGATTTCACCGCCCAGCGCGGCGACATGAAACGGGACGGGCACCTGAATGAAGATGTCTTCGTCGCGCCGCTTGAAGAGGTCATGTTCCCGCACATGCAGAACGACGTAGAGATCGCCCGCCGGGCCGCCGCGCACGCCGTTTTCGCCCTTGCCGGCGACGCGCAACCGTGAACCGGTCTCGACGCCGGCGGGAATCTTCAGGGTGATGGTGCGGCGGGCTTTGACACGGCCGGTCCCGCGACACGTACGGCATGGGTTGCGAATGATTTCGCCCGTGCCGCGGCATTGACTGCACGCCTGCCGCACATGAAAGAATCCATTGGACGAAACGGTCTGCCCCGCGCCCTTGCAGCGCGGACAAGTTTCCCGGCTGGTCCCCGATTCCGCGCCGGACCCGCCGCACTTGCCGCATTCGTCCATAACCGAGAACGTGAGATCGCGTTGCGATCCGAAGACGGCTTCCTCAAAATCGATTTCGAGATCGAACCGCAGATCGGCGCCCCGATTGGATGCGCCGCGTCCGGTACGTTCCCCGCCGCCGCCGAAAAAGTCGTCGAAGATGCTGCCACCGCGTCCCCCGCCGCCCCCGAAAGCGCCCATGAAGGTGCGCAACGCTTCTTCAAGGTCGATCCCTTCGAAGCCGCCGCCGAACCCTCCGCCGCCGCTGCCGGGCCCGAAGGCCTGATGCCCGAATTGATCGTAGCGCTGTCGCTTTTGCGGGTCGCTCAGCACTTCGTAGGCTTCGGTGATTTCCTTGAACTTCTCTTCCGCCTCGACGTTGCCGGGATTCTTGTCGGGGTGAAATTGCACGGCGAGCTTCCGATAAGCCCGCTTGATGGCGTCGGCATCGGCGTCGCGTCCAACGCCCAACACTTCGTAGTAATCTCGTTTCGTGGTCGGCATCAGTGTTCCTGCTTTTCGTCCTGCGCCGCCCCGTTCGCAACGGCCTGCTCCTCTTCGGCCGGTCCGCTGGACACGACCACCTGCGCGGCGCGCAACAACTTATCGCCGATCCGCCACCCGCGTCGCGTCTGCGCGATCACGGTGTTGGCCGGGTGTTCTTCCGACGGCACATGCGTAATGGCTTCGTGCAGGTTGTGATCGAAGGTTTCCCCCTCGGCGTCGATGGGCCGGACGTCGTTCTTTCCAAGGGCCTCGACAAACTGGTTGTACACCATCTTGAAGCCGTCGATGACGCCTTGCTCGACGCGCTGGTTAAGGGCGGTATTTAGGCCGAGCTCATAGTGATCGAGAACGGGCAGCAAATCCCGCAACAGATCTTCGCGGGCCTGGCGCTGCCATTCGACGCGTTCGCGCTGGGTGCGTTTGCGGTAGTTATCGAAGTCGGCCTGCAAGCGTAACAGGCGCATCTCCAGCGCTTCGTCTTCCTGTTTTGGCGCTTCGGCGGCGGGCGCAGCCTGCTCTGCGTCCGACGCATCCGTTTCGGGCGCCTCGGCGCCCTCCGGGGGACGCTGTTCGGTCGCGTCCTTTTTGTCCTTCTGCTTCTTTTTCTTGGTCTTTTCCATAAAACGTGCCCTTTGCTTGATTCAGGGAGGAATCAGTCGGCCTGTGTCCAGCGGCTCGCTGCGTGGCCCGACCGATTAGAGAAGCTTGGTCAGCTTCAGATAGTTGCCCGAGGGTGTGCCGCGCTCATAACTCAGCTCATCCACGAATTTATGGATGATATACATGCCGAGCCCGCGGTCGCGCTCGCCGTCCAGATAGTCTTCGGGCTGCATGAACTTGTAGTTGTCGAAATCGAATCCCTTGCCGTGGTCATAGATTTCGACCACCACGCGATCATCTTGCTGGATCAAGTTCACATGAATGCCGGCATCCTGTGCGCCGGCCTCGGTGGCCATCAGTTCTCCGCCATAGCTGTGCTCGATAATATTCGCACAGGATTCGTCCACGGCCATTTCCAACTGGGCGGCGTCGAATTCCGACAAGCCGGCCCGCACAGAGGTGTCGAGCACGGACTGCCTCAACACCCGCAGATAACCGTAGCGCGAAGGGATATGCAGGGTGACGAATCCCCGCACGGCTTTGCTGTTTTCCTGTTCGGCCATAGCTCTTCCGTTATTCGAATTTCTTTACGGCGTCTTCCAGATCGTTGTGTATTTCCAGGATCTTGTGAAACCCGAGCAATTCGACGATGTTGTATATCTTCGGCGATAATCCCGTGAGTTTCAAGTCCCCATCGTTCTCTCTCGCGCGCCGCGCGAACCCGATCAGCGCGCCGAGCGCGGCGCTGCTGATATAGTCCAATCCGCGACAGTCCAGAATGACCCGATGCCGCTGCGCGTCGCGCAGGCCATTCAGCGTGGTTTCGAGCCGGGGGAAAGAATATGAATCGAGCGCGCCGTCGAGCCGCACAATATCGTAGTTTTCCCTTTCCTCCCGCTTGATGATACATTCCCGCATGAAACTTGCTCCTCTGATGGTTGGTTATGTAGCACTTTATTGAAGTATACGCAAGGCCAGCAACGTCATATCGTCGTATTGCTCCACACCGCCCACGAACCGCATGAGCCGTTGTTGCACATTGTTCAGCACGGCATTGGCGCCGTCGGGCGCGGCGGTGCTGACCGCCTCGAGAAAACGTTCCACCCCCCATTCATGGCGGTCTGCGTCAAGCGCTTCGGTAACGCCGTCCGTGTAGGCGACAACGACGTCGCCGGCTTTCAGTTGAACGGTTTCCTCGCGCAAGGTCGCCTCGAAGACTTCCTTGTCCGCGATGCCGAGCGCCATGCCCGGCGAGTCAATGATCGTAAACGACTTTTCGGACGCCCGGCTCCACGCGGGGCGTTCGTGGCCGGCGCGCGCGACAACGAGTTCGCGGGTGCGGATGTTAAGCACCATATAAAGCATGCTCACAAACATGTCCTCGGCGATATCTTCGTACATGACGCGATTGACGGCCTTCAGCACGTCGGACGGGTTTCGGCTCATCAGCGCTTGCGCGCGCAGCACGCTGCGACTGATGGACATCATGATGGCGCCGACGATGCCTTTTCCGGACACGTCGGCAATGGCGATCCCGAGATGGTCGTCGTCGATCTGAATAAAGTCGTAGTAGTCCCCGCCGATTTCCTGGGCGGGATGATTGAAGGCGGCGAGCTCGACGCCTTCGAGGCGCGGAATGGCTTTGGGCAGAAGCGCGGTTTGAATCTGGCGGGCGACGGTCAGGTCGTGGTCGATACGCTGTTTTTCGTCGAGGCTGTCCCGCAGTCCGGCGTAGTGGATGGACACGGAGGCCTGATCCGCCAGGGCCTGAAGAAGGCTCAGGTCCGCCTGAATGAACGGGCGCCCGTCGACCCGGTTGACGACGACCAGGACGCCGAGGATCTTTTGCAGAAAGCGCATGGGCACCAGCAGGATGGAACGGACCCGGAGAAATTCCTGGTCGAAGGTCGGTACGCGCGGGTCGCGTTCGGCGTCTTCGATGAGAATCGGCACGCCGAAATCGGCGGCTTCACCGACGAGTCCTTCGCCGCGTTCGATCGGTTCTGCGCGGACGAGTCGTTCAATGTGCTGGGATTTGCTGACGGCCTTTTCGAGTTGTGTGTCGAGCGTGCCGCTCAGCGGCGGGAAGATGCCGGATACGGCGCGCGCGCGGAAGGCGTCTTCTCCTTTTTCATACAGGTAGATGGCGCCGGCGCCCGCCTGCGTGGTGCGGGCGGCGTAGAAGAGGACACGGTTCAGCATGCGGTCGAGGTCCACGTCTTCGCTGTGCATGAACACGTCGCCGACATCGTGGATGAAGCCGAAGATGACTTCCTTCTGATGAATAAGTTCATCGCGCTCACGGCGTAGGCGGCGAATGGCGTTGACCGCATAGAAGAGTCCCGCGGACGTCAGCGCCAGCAGCAGGAAAAGGAAGGAAGCGAGGAATGCGCCACTGGAGGTTTCCGCCGTCATTACGGCTCCGGTTCGCGCCCTTTGTCGGCATCCGCTTTCTGGATATCGTCTCGCAGAAAAGTCAGGACATCCTT
>SKZA01000302.1 GCA_007127595.1 Kiritimatiellia bacterium | reverse complement strand
TCGCCGAAATCAAAGGCGACTTGCTTATCGGTGGCGATGATTTTCACGTTCCCCGATTCGCCCAACGTGCGAATCAACTCGTTGATGGTTTTCGACGGCACGATGAGATCAATATTGCCGTCTTTCGGCAGTTCGACTTCCTGTTCCACCAGGGCCAGCCGCCGACCGTCCGTCGCGACAACGGTGAGTTTATCGTCCCGGAAACTCATGAGCGCGCCGTTCAAGACCTGACGCGTTTCATCGGTGGAAGCCGCATAACTGCTCTTCTGGATCATGGACTTGAAGGCGCTCTGTTCCAACGTGTACGTCGTGCCGTCGGAGAATTTCGGAAGCGGCGGAAAATCGTCCTCTGAAATACCCACCATTTTGAAATAGGACGATCCGCTCTTGATCGTGGCGGTATCCTTATCATCGGTTTCAATGGAGATTTCGGGCCCCGGCAATTCCCGGAAGATGCTGAAGGCGCGACGGGCATGCAGGGTGGTCCCCCCGTCCTTTGAAATATCGGCTTCGACGCTGGCACGCACGCTGACTTCGAGGTCGGTGGCCGACAGCCATAAACGGTCCTTTTCCGCGCGAAACAGGATGTTGGACAGAATCGGCAGGGTCGTCCGCGGATTTACGATCGATTGGACTTTCTGCAATCCCTCAATGATTGCTTCCTTTTTAATCTTCAATTTCATGCACGTTCCTCCGGCATCCACATCGGACTTATCAAGAGCTTAGAATAAGAGTACCTAAATATTTTTGTATCTATTCTTATTATTATGTTCTGTGGACAATATCAATAACAAGCTATCGCGCCCCCTGGCACGGTCTATGCCCGCCCTCAGGTCCTGTTAAGAAACGGCGTACACCATTTCCATAACATCGTTCACCTGTCCATAAGCCAAACTTGTTCACATCTTTCCACAACGATCCACAACTTATCACGGGACCTGTGCACCAAGCCTTCAGCGGCGCACGAGTTTCTGTTGAATGGTCGTAACCGCCTGCCGTACCTGCGGATCGGCGGCCATCTTGTCCGTAATCAGACGACAGGCGTGCAGGACCGTCGCGTGATTCTTTCCAAAGGCGTCGGCGATCATCGGATACGAATGCTGTGTGAGTTGGCGACTCAAGTACATCGCGACCTGTCGCGGCATGGCAATGGACTGTGGACGACGTTTACTGGTCATGTCGGCCAGGCGAATGTCATAGAATTCGGCGACGGCGCGTTGGATGTGTTCAATGGTGATCTTTTCCTGTTGTTCCTGGTCCAGGGTATCGCGCAACAGGTATTCCAACGATTCCCGGGTCAACTCACGACCCGTCAAGGAGGCGTAGGAGGCCGTCCGGATCAACGCGCCTTCCAGGCGACGGATATTCGAGCGGATACGTTCGGCGAGAAACTGAAGAACTTCGTCGGGCAAATGTAGATTCAGAACCTCCTGCTTCTTACGGAGGATGGCGATGCGCGTTTCGACGTCCGGCGGCTCCAATTCCGTAACCAGCCCCCATTCGAAGCGTGAAACAAGGCGATGCTCCAGACCCGGAATCTCCGAGGCGGGCCGGTCACAGGTCAGGATGATCTGCTTATGCTGATCAAAGAGCGCGTTGAACGTGTGGAAGAATTCCTCCTGCATGCGTTCCTTACCGGCCAGAAATTGAATGTCATCAATCAGCAGCAGATCGGTTTGACGATACTTCTTACGGAATTCGATGAGGCTTCTGTTCTGGATGGCGTCGATATAGTCATTGGTGAACGCTTCGCAAGACATGTAGCACACGCTGGCGTCCGGATGTTGCATCAGGACATAATTGCCGATGGCCTGCATCAGGTGTGTCTTTCCGAGACCGACGCCGCCATATATGAAGAGCGGGTTGTAGGCGCGTGCGGGAGATTGTGCGACGGCCAGACACGCGGCGTGCGCGAAGTTGTTCGATGAACCGATGATGAACGAGTTGAAGGTATAATTCGGATTCAACAGGGTCGGCGGACGCGTCTTCTTTCGCGCAGGCCGGCGTTCCGTCCGGGGCGGCTCCTTCTGAAGGGTCACACTTTCCGCTGAACTCGATGTGGTATCCGACGCCCTGGCGGCCTTCTGTTGATTCACGTCGAACGTGATCGTGAGATCGCGACCGGTGACTACGGCCACCGCGTCCTTGATCAATGACAGATAGTTCTCTACGAGCCACGATTGATAAAAATCGTTTGCCACGCGCAGTGTCAACGTCTCATCTTCCAGACGATCCGCCTCAATGACATCGATCCAACGTTCGTAAACATCCTTGGAAAGAACTTCCTGTAATCGTTTGCATGCGCCATTCCAAATCGTGGACGCGTTATTCTCCACTGCGTACCTCCCCCGCTCAAAAGAAACCAACGTTAAATTTTCTTTGTCGTCTCAAGTTCCCGTTGTTATGCGAATGCGCGCGAATCATCGCACACATACCCGTCGCGAGTGTCTCCGCACGACGCCCGCGTTATCAACGTGAAATCAGACGCTTACAGAGCGCCGCCGAATTATATTAAGAGGTTATCAATAGTTTATTAACAACCCTTCACGGGGCTCTGTATTGCCTGTGCAAGGCAAGAATAGGCAAGCGCACAAACGGCCACAAGGCAAAAAAGAGAAATCACAAACTAATTCACAACACTACAATATGTGGGGTGGGTGAGTTGAAAACATACTAAATAAAGGATTTTGTGTTAGGTATTGATGTGTAGACGATTATGACGAAAGCAAGCAACTTCCGCCTTGTTTTGTCGTTTGCCGGCAGTTACAAAAGAGCTTCATGATCAGTGATTTAACGAATGAAGATGCAAAGTGGCGAAGAAATTAACAGGCCCTATTCTGTTGGTTGAAGGCGGTGCGCAGGACGCCGATTTACGGTATGCAAGCGGTTTCACGGCGCCGGATCCCGTGGTACTGCTCGTCGACGGGCGTAAACGTTATCTAGTCGTGTCCTTATTGGAATACGGACGCGCGCAACGTACGGCGAATGTCACGGAAGTCTATACGCCGCAGCAACTGGGTTTGGAAGGACGCGCCCGCGGGCGCTTATCCGATTGGGCGACGGCGCTATTGAAGAAGCAGCGTCGCCGTTCCGTCGTCGTTCCCGCTTCGTTTCCCTTCGGCATCGCCGAACGATTGCGTAAGGCGGGTATCCGCGTGCGTGTGGCGGAAGAATCACTATTTCCCGCGCGTCGCCGGAAGTCGAAGGAGGAAGTGCGACAGATTACCCGAACGCAACGGGCGGCCGTGGCCGCCATGAAAGCCGCCGGACGGGTTATTCAGCAGGCGTCGGTGGATCGGCGGGGATATCTGACGCGGCGCGACGGTAGTCGCTTGCGCTCGGAGGATGTGCGCTACGTCATTGAGCGCACATTGTTGGAGCACGATTGCGTGGCGTTGGAAACGATTGTGGCCGGCGGTGCGCAGGGCGCCGATCCGCATGAGCGCGGACACGGCCCGTTACGCGCCGGTCAGCCGATCGTGATCGATATCTTTCCGCGCCACAAAGACAGCGGCTATTGGGGCGATATCACGCGTACCATGGTCAAAGGCACGCCGAAACCTGAGGTAACGCGCATGATACGTGCCGTGCGCGCGGCACAAAAGACGGCGTTAACCGTCATTCGCGCCGGGGTCACGGTGAAGCGTGTGCACGAAACGGCGCAGCGCGTCCTGCGCGAACACGGCTTTGAAACGACTGTAAAGAACGGTTGGGGCGAAGGGTTCATTCATAGCACGGGCCATGGCATCGGACTCGATATCCATGAAGCGCCGTCCTTGAACCTGACATCGACACGCCTGCTGGCCGGCGACGTGGTGACGGTCGAGCCGGGACTGTACTACAAGAAGTGGGGCGGCGTCCGCTTCGAGGACACCGTGGTCGTGACCCGTACGGGATGCCGCATCCTGGCGCGCTGTGCGGTGTGACACGCCGGACGCATATTTGAACAGGAGGGCGCAGAGACTTGGGCGCCAAAGGCCATGCGCGGTAACTTAAGGGCCTGATCGACATAACGCCCCCCACGGCCTTGGGCCGTGGGAGCGGAAAGGATGAGAATAGTCGGATCTTTCGTTCTGGCCGGAGCCTGAACAGGAGCGAATGAAGACGTGAACGTCCCACATTCGCTCTACACAGGCGCGTGTAGCCTGATACTGAATTCCTTGCTGATTCAATTTTTCGCCCCCCACGGCACAAGGCCGTGGGGACGCGGCATACTTAAGTTGACGCGCATGCGCTTGAAGCGGGGTCATGGGGCGTCTCGGTGAGGCGTGCGCCGTTAGATCACGTCGATGCGACGCGACGCAGGCACTTAAACGGCTTTCGGCACCGTTACGACCAGCACCCCGTCTTCGTACTGCGCCTGCATGGCCGTTGTATCTACCGGTCCGGGCAAGGTAATGGTTCGGCTGAAATGGCCCTGTCTTCGCTCGGAACGCAGGATCCGGCCCTCGTCGGTATGCGCAACTTGTTGATTGGTTACACCGGAGACCGTCAGAAGCCGATCCTTTATCTCCACCCGGATATCGTCTTTCTCCGCGCCGGGTATATTAAAGCGAATGACATATTCGCCGTCCTCTTCCCGCAAATCCATGTCGGGTGAGAACGACATACCCCGCAACCGATCCATTCCATGCGGCGTCATGCGCATGCGATTGAACGATTCGCCAAACAGGCGGTCCATCTGTTCCCGCAAGCGCATCATTTCGCCAAAGGGATCCCAGTCATCCTCCAATCGGCCGAATCCCGGGATGTCGCGTTCCGCCCATGGATCCCAAGCCGTCGCATCGTTCGGTCGACGTTTCGGTTCGCTTTCGGTGTCCGTCTCGGCTTGCGCGGCGGACGTTATTTCAGGTCGGGCTGCCGTTTCCTTTTCCGCGCTCTGCTCCTGATGCATCCGGTATAATACGACGCCCTGTACCGCCACGACCAGCAGCAGGACGGCTACGGCCACGCCCAAGATCGTATGGCCACATCTATTGTAGTTATACAACATGGCTGTACTCCCCTCCGCTTTGGTCATGTATGTAAAGAGCGAGGCGCCCCGCGCACACGGGGCGCCTACGTCTCGTTATTCGGTTGTAATCGGGATTTGCTTACGGCTCTCTTGGGCCTTGGGCGATTTCGGGATGTTGATCGTCAACACCCCATTCTTGAACCGCGCCTTGGCCTTGTCCTGTTCCAATCCGCCGGGGAGCGGAATGGAACGTTGGAACGAGCCGTAGGAGCGTTCCACGACATGGTAGTCCGCTTCCTTTTCGTCGCGTTCCTGACGTTTTTCACCCTTGATGGTGAGCAGGTTATCGCTCAAGTCGACTTCGATATCCTTCTCTTCCATCCCGGGCACGTCGGCGGTGACACGGACTTCCTTGTCGCTTTCCGCGACATCGACGTTCAGCCCCCAGGCATCAGCCCGTTGACGAAGGGCGTTCCCGCCCGGCCATGCAAGGCTCGATTCCAGGTTGCCGAAGAAGTCTTCGAACAACCGGTCCATCTCGC
>SKZA01000270.1 GCA_007127595.1 Kiritimatiellia bacterium | reverse complement strand
CACCCAGACGCGCGGATTGCGCGGCTCACGGTCGATGTAGCGCTGCAACGCCGTCTGCTGAAGGTCCGGACGCCGCGCAGAAGCGAACAGTTGCCCCAGATGCAGGTAGGCGTCCACCGGCACATGATCGTCCTGCAGAATACTCATGGCGAGCCCTTGGAACTGCTGCGGCATCTGCAGATGCATATACAGCTCAACGAGTTCAAGCGCGGCCTGCAAATCGCCCGGCCCGTCCTGGAATTGCTGCTCGAGTACCTGGCGTCGGTCATCCATCTCTTTCATCTGCCTGATCTGATTCAGAAACTGCTCGACACGCTCATTGCCCGGATCGCCCTCGTGCAGCGCAGCGATGACCTCTTCCGCATCCGACAGGCGGCGCTGTTGCATATACATGTCGGCCAAACGGAAACTGGCTTCCGGACTCAACGGATACAGGTCGATGGCCTGCTTAAACGCGTGTTCGGCCTCGTCCCATTGGCGACGAAACACGTAAATTCCCGCGATGGCGCTGCGCAATTTGGAGAAGGTCTTGCGCGCAACGATATCGCGAAGGAAACGACGGTTGTTCAACAGCTTGTCCGTATACCAATCCCAGAAGGCGCGATCGTTTTCGATGGTCTCCTGCGACAAGTCGATCGGTTCGGGATTCAGGCGCAGGATCAGGCCGTGAGGCTCGAGGTATGGATACATCCACTGGATGACATAGCTTTCCTCAACATAAAACGGATGCTTGTGCCGGTTGTGTTCAAAGATCATGCGGCAGAGAATGCCGTTGATCATCATGACTCCGGCGACGCCCTGTACGCTGACACGCCCGTCGCGAACAACCACCTCCGCGCCCGGCGGGATTCGTCCTTCCTGCACGTCACGCACGTATTCCTGGAAGGCCTGGTTGCTATCGGCTTGGGACGGTATCCAGATGTCGTCCCCGTAGAGATCGCGCATGACGGACATGTACGTGTTGTCGGCCAACGCGTTCTGTGTGATCAGGAACACGTCCGGCCGGCAATGAGCGGAAAAGATCATATAGGTCGGGACAAAGCGGCCGGGATCCGTGCCGCCGAAGAAAATGGCGTCCTGCTTGATGGGCGGCGGATAGTCGGGATTGGGGTAGTCGGCCCATATCTCCTCGAAGCGTTCCGGTCCGTATTTCCGGTAAAGATCGGCGCGTATCCCCTCCACGCCCATCAATTGCCAATGGCCGAATTGCCATCCGAAATCATGTCCCCGCTGTTCCGCCCCGCCGATAATGGCGATCTGCTCTTCGTTAAAGAAGTTGTTATAGATCAATGCGAGCGGGAGGAGAAAAGACAGTCCAAGCACGACATATTTGAGCTGCTTGTACAGCTCCACGCGCGCCAATCGAATTTCGATGAGGGACAGCGCGAAGATGATGCTGTACCCAAGCCAGATGGCAAAAGCCGCATGCGACAGGATCAAGAAGCGACGCTGAATGAACAGTGTTTGCACATCCAGCGTAGGATTGAGGAAGATGACCAGCATGATGCTGACGAAGAAAAAGGCGGCGAGCAAAGTGATGAACCAGGTCAATGTGCGGCGATGCACCTGCGGGAAAAAGAAGAAGGGCAGGACGGCGAGCAGGACCGTGGGCAGGGTGAACTGGGCGCGCAGACTGCGGAAATAGGTCATCATTTGGGCGGCGAAAACGTCCGGGTTGCCGAACACATCCGACGGGGTAATCCGCTCGTATTGTCCCCGTGTGAATGAGTGAATGAACCCTTCCAGGGTGCGTGTATAGCCCCAGTTATGCGGCGGATTCTGTTCGGAGGCGATGGGCATGAACAGGTAGAACGAGAGCCCCAACGCCACGGCGCCCCCGGCGATGACGAGGCGTTTCCATTCGGTCAGCAGGCGGCGATGATAGAGAAAGAGGCCGACGGGCGCGAGCAGCAGCAGGAAGCCAAACAAATAGCCGTAGTCCAGTCCCGCATCCACGGGGCCGCCCGGCGCGGGGGCCTCCGCCGTGTGGGCGCGATACAGTAACAGTGCGCCCACCAGCAAACAGAGCAGCGCAATGGCGTCACGAAAGAGCGCGCGATCACGCAAGGCAATGGCGATCAGGAAAGCGGGCCCGATAAAGAACAGCGTGTGATGATTCGTCAGGCCGAGCCCGAAGAGGTAGGCGGTAAGATAGAACGTTACATCTTCTTCCGGACGCGACATCCAGCGATACGTCATGAGCAGAATGGCGATCATGAAGAAGCAGTTGAGCGCGTACACCTCGATGATGACGGACTGCGACCAGAGAACCGGGCTGAAGGCGAGCAACAGACCCGCAACAACACCGGCCGTCCAACAAATCTTGCTTTCGGTCGCCAACCCCAATACGTCGGTCGCGCGCTTCATGCTGCGCATCATGTCCGTGCCGGAACGGCTGACCAACAAAGCCAATAGGGCGGACGCCAGCGAGGAAAAGAAGGCGGACATCAATCCGACAGCCCACGCGGGATTCGGGTAGCCGTGGTATTCGATGCCGTGAAAGATCCACTGAAAGAACCAGGCCAGCAATGTCCACAGCGGATAGCCCGGCGGGTGCGGCACCCCCATGTAATCGGCGGCGACGGTCAACTCCCCGGAATCTTCCAGGGTCACGGCCGGCGCCAACGTGAACAGATAAAGCGAAAACGCAATGATCCAGACGGTCCAGAAAGCGCTCCAATCCACGCGGCGAAAGAAGGAGCCACTCTGCTTGTCAAAAAAGCGGGCTTTCGACTGTTCCGTGGATGGGCCGGGCCCCTGCTGCTCCGTTATTTCACCTGACATGATGTTTACTGTTCTCCCGTCGGCGGAACGTCAAAAATGGCTCCGTCGGCGACACGCTGGTTGAGGATATCGGCGGTCCACAACGTAGGCGTAATCCATAACCGGGTCAAGCGCCAAGGGCGCGCGTCGGATAGCGTCCCTCGCCCCGCTCCGCCCCTTCTATATTGACCCCGCCGTGCGCCGGTCCGTTCAAACGTGGGGCTCAGCTCAAAAAGATCACCACGGCCACGCACAGCCCGTACAGCGCCAGATCGATCAGCAACGGGCCGTCCGTCAGCAAAATCTTTTCCGGTTCGCCGCCTTTATCGTGACGATACACCAGGTCGAGATAGCGGAAAATGCCGAACAGGACGAATGGAATGGTGAACCCCAACTTGGCGGTGCCGAACTTCGCCACGGTATCCGGCCAGAGCGTGTACAGGGCGTAACAAACGATCGTCGCGGCGCTGACAATGGCGATCAATTGGTCCAGCAATCGTTCGTCGTAGGCGCGCATACTGTCGCGGGCGCTCGCGCCCAGATTTGCGAGCACCACTTTTTCGTGACGGCGCTTGCAAAGCGCCAGAAATAGCGCGAGCAACAAGGTACACAACAGAAGCCACGGCGATATCTCAACCTCAAGGGTCACGGCGCCGGCTAAGGCGCGTAATACGAATCCGCCGGCAATGACAAAGACATCGAGCAACGCGACGCGTTTCAGGCCGAGACTGTACAGCAACTGAATGACCGCATACGCGATCAAGACATGCGCCAAGGCGGGTTGTATCCAGAAGGCCGCCAGGAGCGCCAGCGTCGCCAGCACAGCGGCCAAGACGAGGGCGGCCTGAACAGAGACCGCGCCGGCGGCGATGGGCCGAAGCTTCTTGGTCGGATGCAGGCGATCCAGTTCCCGGTCTCGCACGTCGTTTAGAAGGTAAACCGCACTCGAAAGCAGGCAGAAGCACAGAGCCGCCATGAGGACCAACCAGCCGTGGGCCAATCCGATCTCCTGTTGCGGATCGCCGAGGGCAAAGAGAAAAGCCGCAAAGACCACCGCGTTCTTTGTCCATTGCGCCGGGCGCAACGCACGGATAATCGCGAAAGGCGATGATACGGATCGGTTGGCCCCGTCGTTCATGAGCGCACACTCCTCGGATGGGGCCCACCACGCGGTTTACGGCGCAAGCCCGCCCGAAACCATAACTTCCAGACCATCCACAGCGCCTCGCGCACAATGGCGGAACTCATCTTCGACAGGCCGGACCGCCGTTCCTCGAACGTAATCGGCACATCCACCACATGAAATCCGGCCATCCACGTCGTATGCGTCATTTCAATCTGGAACGAATAGCCGTTGGAACGAATGCGATCCAGATCGATATGCTCCAAGACCGCGCGCCGATAACACTTGTAACCGCCGGTCGGATCGGTGAAAGGCATGCCCGTAATGATTTGCACATACAACCCGGCGCCGCGACTCAAGATCAGGCGGCTCAAGGGCCAGTTGATCACGCGGATCCCCCCGATATAGCGCGATCCGAGTACCAGATCGGCGGATTGCGCCACATTCAACATGGTCGGCAACTCCTTCGGGTCATGCGAAAAATCCGCATCCATTTCAAAAATGAACTCGTAGTGACGTTCCAAGGCCCACTTGAACCCCGCGATGTATGCCCGGCCCAGCCCCTGTTTGTCCCGACGATGCAGCACGTTCATGCGGGGCTCCTTCGCACTCAACTCGTCCAGCAACTCTCCCGTGCCGTCCGGCGAATGGTCGTCCACAAACAGGATGTCCGTCTCCGCACACGCGTCAAATATCGCGCGCTGCAACGCGTCCACATTTTCCCGCTCATTGAAGGTGGGAACGATGACCAGTGTTCTATTCATTGCGACAAACGGTCGCCCATTATGTAGAAAAAAACAAGCAGATGTTGCCCTCCGCAAGGGGCGCCGATATGATAGGCCCCTTGATTCACATGAAACGTTCCATCCGCATATATGGCGATCCCGTGCTGCGCGAAAAGGCCGAAGAGGTGACCGCCATTGACGAACAAGTCCGCGCGCTGGCGCGCGACATGATCGAGACCATGCACGCACAAAGCGGGATCGGTCTGGCCGCGCAACAGGTTGGGGAAACCGTCTCGATATGCGTCGTGGATCTGCCCGCTGAAATGGATCAGGATGAGGACGGCGCCCCCATGAATCCCGGCGTGCGCATGCCGATGATCTTGCTCAACCCCGTCATCCTGGAGTCCGACAGAAAGGCGACCAGTCGGGAAGAAGGCTGTTTGAGCTTTCCCGAGATCATGGGCAAGATTGAGCGCCCCTGGACCGTCACGGTACGCCACAAGGACTTGGACGGCACATCACACGAACGCACGTATCACGGCATGTTGGCGCGGGTTCTGCAACATGAGATCGATCATCTTAATGGCGTGCTGTTCATCGACCGGATGTCCCATGTGAAGCGTCTCGCCTTGAAAGGCAAACTGAAACGCATGCGCCGGGAGACGGAAGAGGCGCTGGCGGAGTAGGAGCCGGTGTTCAGTGTTCAGGGTTCAGGGTTCGGGGTTCGGTGGTCGGGATGCGAGATACGGGATTCGGGATACGGGTTCAGGGGAACTTCCTTCTAACACGTACTCTTCATCTTACTCTCGATTCATCATCTCAAAATTTGAACAGAAGCTCGCAAAGGCCGAGGCGGTATCGATTGGCATCGTGAGTCAGGCCTATGCCTTCAGCTTGTT
>SKZA01000179.1 GCA_007127595.1 Kiritimatiellia bacterium | reverse complement strand
GTTTCATCCGGCTGCAGCCAGTACCCGCGACGGCCCTCGACCATCGGACACATTGCCCTGTACACCGGGCTCGCCGTACCGGTGCCGTACCGGCGCACCGCTTCGGTCAATCCATCGCTGAACGATTCGAATCGCCTGCGTTGCTCACCGATGTCCTCCTCGTGAGCCAAGTGTTCAAGCTCAGCCGCCAATTCGTCCAATTCTTCCCGACCGATTTCGACCAACAGCGCGTGCCCCTCTTCCGCCACGGTGCGGGCCGACTCAGGATCATCACCGGCAAACGCCTCGACCAACTCAAAGTTAACTTGGATCACACGGCCGATATCTTCGGCAAACGCCTCATCGATTTCCTCCCGTTCGATTTCGTCCTCCGCATGGTCATGTGCCGCGGGGCCATGATCATGCACCGGCGGTGGGCCGCCTTCCGGCGCCATCATGCTCGGGCGGCCTCGAATCTGAAGTTCGCTGTCGATCTTGAACTGGCCGTTGACGACGACCAGCTCGCCTTCCTCGAGGCCCTCGCGAATGACGTAATAATCACCCGCACGCGGGCCGAGTACGACGTCACGGGGCTCGAACGTCGGGCGTTCGGCGTCAGGATCGCGCACGTACAACAGCGCGCGACGCCCCGTAATCAACGGAGCGGAAGCCGGCACGATGAGCGGATCGCCGTCTTCGATTGTGACGGGTGCATGCGCGTGTCCCGTCGCAAACATACCGGGCTTGATCCGACCGTCCGGATTTGCGACCTCGACCCGCACACGCGTGGTCCGTGTTGGATCACCGATGGCAGGATCAATGAAGGTGATTTCGCCCTCAAACGAGTCACCGGGCAATGCTTCAATACTGAAATGAACCTCCTGCCCCTTGCGCAAAACAGATAGGTCCGGCTCATAGGCCTCGAGGTTCAGCCATAGATCGTCGATAGCTACGAGCCGCACCAGGCGGGTACCGTCCGATACCGCATCGCCCTCCCGTGTGTCGATCGTCTGCACGACACCCCGGCCGGGGCTCACCAAGCGGAAGGTGCGCGGGGCTTCCCCGTTGCGCAGCACTTCGTCCAACTGATCACGCGACACACCTAAACGTTCCAGCTTCGCCTTGGGCGCCCGTAGCGCCTCATCGCCGCGCCCGCGGGCCACCAGCAACTCGCGGAAAGCCGTCACGACTTCGGGGCTATAAACGTCCGCAAGCGTTTCACCTTCTTCGACGAACTGCCAGGTGGAGCTAGCATGAAGTCCTTCCAAATAGCCCGCTGCGCGCGCCACGACATCGCGGATCTGTGTCTCATCGAAATCGACCCGGCCGTACAAGCGAACGTTTCGTTCCACGGCCCGCCGTTCGGCGGGCCAGGTCTGGACATCCAGCAGGGCCATGGATCGTGCACTCAAGCGCAGGCGCGGCAAATCCGCCTCGTCGGGATCGTCGTCGTCCTTCGGCACGGGGATGAGTTCCATCCCGCAGAGCGGGCAACGATCGTCCGGGTCGGTCGACCGCACTTGCGGATGCATGGAGCAGGTATATTCCTGAGCCGCTCCCTCTTCCTGGGCATGGTCATGATCATGCTCATGGTCGTGGTCATGCGCTCCTCCGCCCATGCGCCCGAGCAAATAGGCCAGGACGACCACGCTGGCGATGGCGATGATTTTCCAGTTTGTTTTCTTGTTCATGATCTATTCCTCATCAATGCAACATCTCCTCGCTGATCAGGCCGGTTTCGATTTCGTAGTCCTGCCATGGTTGAACCAGGGCCAACAAGTCAGCCATATAAGACGCGTAGCGCGCGCGTGCACGCGCTTCAGCCAGCAACGCGTTGTTCCATTGCCGCTGTGCGTCGATCAGGTCCAGGAAACCGATCTCGCCGTTTTCGTATGCGGCCTTTGTGGACTCAACCAACGCACGTGACTGGGGCAGCACACTTTCCTCAAACAGATTCACCGTCTCCCATGCCGACGACGCGCCCGCGTGCGCTTCCTTCGTTTCCAGGAACGTCATGTCCTGTTCGGCAAGAAACTTGGCTTGCGCCCGTTCCAACTCATGTTCGGCTTCGTTGATGGCGGACCTGTACTTACCGCGCCAGAGCCACGGCACATTGATGGCGATACCCGCATCGTATTCGTTGATGCTGTCCCGTCCGCTCTGGCGTCGAGCCGCCACGCGAAACTCAAAGTCGGGCCTGTACGCGAGTTGCGCTTCCCGCACCATCGCTTCACGCGCCTGCCACTCGAAGAGGAAAGACATGAGGATGCAGCAATACATGCGTGCCGAGTGATAGGCTTCGTCGAGCGTCCATCTCAATACCGGCAATTCCGGCTCGTCCGGTACGCGGTGTTCCGTTTCGGCGGGCAGGCTTAACAGGCGGTTCACTTTGCCTTCCGCAACGGCTGCGTCGGCGCGCAAAGCCGCCAATTCGCTTTTCAGTTCTGCCAAGGCCACCTGCGCCTTGAGCATGTCCGCCTGAATGCCCACGCCGCTTTCGTAACGCGCCTCGGCAATTTGGGCGAAGGATCGCAACAGTTCGCGGTTCTCTTCGTTAATGGACAACGCGCGTCGCGCCAGCCACAGATTCCAATACGCCCTCGTGACCTCCGCGCGGGTGTTGCGAACGACCTCCAGATAGCGGAAACCCGCCGCGTCGGCGAGCAGTGCAGCCGTGTCGGTACGCGCGCGGCGTTTGCCGAACCACGGCAGGCGCTGACTGACCATGAACTCGGTCTCGTCCACATCATCGAAGTCCGTCGAATCCATCCGCATGAAATCCACGCCGACCATCGGATCATCGAAGGAACGGGTAGCACGAATACGCTGCTGCGCTGACTCCCATTCCTTGCGTGCAGCGAGCACATCCTGATTCTGCTCAATGACCTGATCGAGCCATTGATCAAGCACATCCCCCGCGGCGGAAGATGCGGGACCGGAGGCGAGGAAGACGGCGGCAAGGACCCAAGCCATGCAACGGGAAATGAAGGCCGAAGGACGGCCCGAGACATTCATATGGTAGCGCCCTGCTCCAAACCGTCGATCTTCAGGATCAAACCATGCGCCTTGCTCCCTGCTGGAGCAGGGAGCTACAAAGGCGCGCGCCTCAAGCCGATGCGGTTCTTCGTAGCGCCCTGCTCCAGCAGGGCGCATGTGTGGTTTTGCACGCCGACGCAACGCTCTCATTCCTCCAACGATATGTTTCACAAACGCCTCCTCTCCCTTACCACATCAGATGATCAATGCCATAGATTAGCGAGCCGCCGAGAAAACCCGCGGCGCCGATCAGGAGGGCCGTCACGAACAGCCCGGCTCGATAAGCCGTTCCCCGTGCATCCTGCCGTTCACAAAAGAACAATGTGACCAGCGCCGATAGCGCCACCGCCGTACCGATCCAACGATGGGCCGTCATCACCCAGTCATCATCCACGATCCGGAACCCGCCGAAGAACCAGCCGAGGACCGTGGCGATGACCGCACTGACGGCGCCGATCCACAGGCAAAATCGCGCGATATCCGCCAGGGACGGCCTATCGCGCCGCATCCGTACCAGTTCCACGCCCGCCGCCACGAGAAGAAAGGCGATGGGGAAATGCACGACAAACGGATGATGTTTGCCGAGCCAGTTCAACAACGGATGTTCCACGCCGTGATCGTAATCATGATGATCGTGCACGGCATGGGGCTCATGGGCGTTGTGCGTTTCGTCGTGAACATGCTCGTGAGGTGTGGCCTCCGCCCGTGCCTGCGCCAAGGCCAACGCTTCCGGGAATCCCTCCGGATTGCGCTCGAATCGACCGCGGCAGCGTCCGCAGCAGGAGTAGATGCGCGCGCCCTCATAATCCGCGTAATACTGCGGCTTCGCGCGTTCATCCGGCATGATCGGGCACCACTCATTCATGTCGGCGGGGGCGTCGGCATGCGCCGCCCCCGCCAGAAGCACTACCATCATGACCAAAAAAATCCGGCTGATCGATCTCATCCGGCTGATCCTAGTGATGGTGATGATGGTGATGTTCGTGATCATGCTCGCCGTGATGATGGTGATCATGTGGTTCGGCGGGCGGTTCGGGAGGCGTTCCGTCGTCCAGCTTCGCCAGGAACGGCTCCGGATTTTCGAGGAAATCGTCCCGGCACCCGGTGCAGCAGAAACGCACGAGGCGGTTATCGTGGACGAGATCCACCGGGTCACCCCACTCATCGAGCGGTTCGCCGGATACCACGCAGACGTCGAGCGGATACGTCTTCTTCTGGTGCGCAACGATAGTGCGGTCGAGCTTCTCGATCATCTCTTCCGCGTTGGCCTCAAACTGGCCGACACAGCCGGCACAGCAGAAATAGACCGTGCGGCCTTCATGCTCATGCGCGTATGGATCCCCCATGGAACCCAATTTCATGCCGGATACGATGCAGGTGTCCACGGGATATTCTTCGGCGTGGATACCGAGGACTGACAGTACGAATACAGATAAGACAACGAGCAATGATTTCATTTGATATCTCCTTTACTATGGCGACGTCACATACTGATGGTGATCATCGACGGATTGAAACAACCGGCGTCGCCACACGGCGATGCCCGATACGGTTATTTCGGAGATATCAACGCAGGATGGAGCAGAGCAGGAGAAATACCGGCGCGTGTGTCGAGGAGCGCGAATCACCGCTCCGGGTATCGCCGGGCGGGTGATGATCCCGGGCGATCAAGTCTTCCGCATCCAGTGTCATTATGACCGGAGCAGTGTCGGGAAGATGTTGGGTGGGCAGTTTCCCGCGCGGCAGGTTTGGCGCTATGGACACCGCGGCCTCGCTGTCCGGCGATGCGGACGCCCAGGCGCACGAGCAACCTGCGTGCGAAGTGTTTTCGGTATGGTCCGTGTCAGAGCTGCAGCACCCCGTCATCGGCGAAGGTTCCGGAGAGTGGTCGCAGCAGCAGGAACGCAATTCGTCGCCTGACATAGCGGGACATACGGCAGCCTGCGTATCGGGAACTTGCGCCAATGCAAAGAGAAGCGCGATTACTGGATACAGTGCTTTCACTGGCGCGATAATACTCCGGGCACGTACAGATTTCAAGTAGCATTTGACCGAACATGCCATCCCTCTTGTACCCATCCCGACATCCGCCTATACTGCGCAATCATGTCCATCGATTCCATATTCGAGACGGAGGAGAGACGAATCCACTGACCGGATTTGCGAGAGGCAGCGGACGCTTCTCCAATTCTATTGGACGTAGAAATATGGCGGATCACATTCCCAACTTTCTTGTGGCGGGCGTTCAGAAGGCGGGCACCACGTGGCTGTATCACCTACTGAAAGCGCATCCCGACGTATACCTCGCAACGCCGAAGGAATTGCACTTCTTCGATCGGCATTATGCACGAGGTGCGGACTGGTATTTATCGCACTTACGTATGGCGCGTTCGTACCCGGCCGTGGGCGAGGTCACGCCGGCCTATGCGTTACCCGGTGTGGCCGAACGGATCGCGGACTTTAATCCCGGCATGCGCATCGTCTTCATCTTGCGCAACCCGGTAGACC
>SKZA01000026.1 GCA_007127595.1 Kiritimatiellia bacterium | reverse complement strand
GGGCTTCAATTCTTCTTCTGCGTCGGCCTTTAATTGTTGCGCGCGGCGCCAGCGCGCTTCGGGCCCGGCCGGAATGCCGAATTTCGGGAAATCGCGTCGCAGTCGATCTTCAAGAAAGCGGCTGTAATTGTCCTTGTCCTCCGCGATTTTGGCGGGGGCGCTGGGACTCAACATGAACTGCCCCACGACCAGCTTGCGCAACGCTGTGATGTAGCGATCGTTTGCGGGCTCGTTCAGAATGTGACGCAACAGGCCGGCTTTGCGGCGCGGAACCAGTATCAAGCCGTTATGCCAGTAGGATTCGACCTTCAGCATGTCGGTGACGCGCCCGGCCGCTTCCAGATAGGAGCCGCCCCAGCCGTGTATGACAAATAACTTTATACGCTTTTGATCAGCCATATGCGCAGGTCGTGTTACAAGACAACAAAGAACGCAATTGAACAGTAAAGTACCCGATTGAATCAAGCATAACGTCACAGATCGGGGAGGGCAAAGGCAATCGAACGAGATTACGCGGGTTCAGGCATTTGCCGAATGTGGTATCCGTGGAGTTTGTCGGGTGCGCGAGGTTATGGTATGCTGACGCCATTGAAAGATCGCAGGCGAGAGGATTGGGGCAATGGATAAGAAAAGTGATCCGGAAGGGATCAAGTTCTATTCGATTTTGGCGCTCGTTTTGGGCGCATTCGGCATATGGCATATCATTGACGGCTGGGTGCCGCAGGCACGGTGGCTGGAACGCTATCCGGAATTCCCGGCGACCTGGTACGACATGGGCATCTACGAATTCTACGCCTACAATCGTTGGACCGGTTTGTTGCTCAGCATCGGTGCGATCGTCTGCGCGGCGCTTGCTGCACATGGGTATTGGACCGTCAAGCGGCGCGACACGTTTCTTGATGAGGTGCGACAAAGTCGGCGGCGGTCGAAGACGTGAGCCTGGTGCGCCTTCCGTGTTGGGGAGGAATGCCGGCCCCGTCCGCTTTGCTGGGCTGTTGAAAGTCGAAGGAAACTCTGGTAGGTTCTTGACACATGAGCACATTCGCCAAAGCAGACGTATTGAGGTTGAGCGTGCCCGAACGCATTCAGCTGGTCGAGGATATCTGGGACACGATTGCCGAAGTCCCGGAAGAAGTTGGATTGACCGACGAACAGAAGTCGGAGCTTGATCGCCGGCTGGAGGCGTATCACCTGAATCCGGACGAAGGTTCCCCGTGGGAAATGGTGCGGGAGCGAATCAGGAGCCGGCGGTGAGTCGACGGCTCGTCGTCCGTCCGGAAGCCGAAGCGGAGATGGCGGACGCATTTGACTGGTATGAAGAGCGCGCGCCGGGTCTCGGCTCGGAGTTTCTCCGGTGTGTGGATGCCGTGTTCAGCGCCATAATGCGCGCGCCACAGCAATATCCTCGTGTGCACAAGATTGTCCATCGCGCGCTGATGCGTCGATTTCCTTATGCGGTTTTCTTTTGGAGGACGCCGACCGAGTCGTCGTTGTGTCGGTTTTCCATGCTAAGCGAAACCCGAAACGATGGCGGGAACGCATACAATAACCGGCTATCCAAAGTGGCGTCGCCTCACCCGATGCGCTGCGCGGCGGGTTCGTTACATGGGCATAACAGTGAAGGTAGGGAGTTTGGCGTCGGGGGGTACCATCGACGCAGCCGCGCACGCCGTCACGGCATGACTTTCAGGCGGCGTAACTCAAAATAGCAGCGCGCGCAGGCGCGAACATCGGCGAGGGCGTGGTGCGCGTCTCCGAATCGCTTGCGGAAAAGTTTGCGATGCAGTTCCTGCAGGTTGGGCCACTTGTAGCCGTTTCGTCCCAGGATCCCGCAATAGCGGGCGGACCATTTCATCGTGCAGCGTCGTCGTTTCAGGTCCATGTGGTTGGGGCGACCGGTGCGTAGAAACTCGGCGCCGACAATCTTTTCGTCGAACGCCATGTTATGCGCGATGAGCACGTCGGCCTTGTTCATGTCTTCCACAAAGGCGTCCAGCGCCTGGTCCAGCGGGACCCCGACCCGTGCGGCCTTGCGCGTGGTGATGCCGTGCACCCATGCCGAGCGCCAGGGGATGCGGAATCCGTCGGGTTTGATGATGAATTCCCGGCTGACGACCTCGTTGCCGTCGTCGTCCGCCAGCATCCATGCCAACTGCACCAAGCGCGGCCAGTTATCCAGGTGATAGGCCGGCGCACCGTACGCTTCGGGCAGGCCCGTTGTTTCCGTGTCGAAGAAGAGATACATGCGGCAAGGATATCCGGTGCGCGTTCCATTCTCAAGCAGGAGGTTTGCCGTCCGGGGCGGGGACATGATACGAAGAACGGGCATGAGCAATGCACACGTAAACGATGAGCCTGTCGAATGGCCGATCGACGGTGTCTTGGATCTACACCTCTTCCGTCCGGGTGAAGTGAAGGATCTGGTGCCGGCCTATCTTGAGGAGTGCCGTGCGCGCGGGATCCGGTCCGTGCGGATCATTCACGGGAAGGGGACCGGCGCGCTGCGGGCCACCGTTCACGCGATCCTTGAGCGCATGGCGGAAGTGGATTCGTTTTCGCTGGCGCCCGCTACGGCGGGCGGGTGGGGTGCGACGGTGGTGAAACTGAAGCCTCACCAATAATACTTAAACCAACTCGCTTCTTCGTGATAGTGGGCGGTCAAGTCCGCGACGTGCGCCATCATGGTCTCGGAATAGGGCTTGAAATCGCGCGCGATGGCGATGTTTTCCTCCAACTGGCCCATTTCGGATATGCCGACGATGGCGGTGCTGACGGGGAAGGTCCACACATAGCTTAAGGCCTTCTTCATGGTCGGCACGCCGTCGGGTCGCAGTATCCTGCCGTGGGCGGGCACCTTCATGGCGATGATGCCGAGGTCCTGTTCGACTGCGTGGGGCAACACATCGTCTTGAAAGGGGAGGTTATGTTTGTCGGCGGCGTTAAGCGTCAGGAGAATGCAGTCAAAGGCATGCGCTTCGATGCCCTGCCGCAGGATGGAGGGATCGCGATGGCCTGTCAGGCCGATATGATGAATGACTTTCTGATCCTTGAGCCGTTCGAGGGCGCGCAGTGCGCCGTTCCGTCCGAAGGAGCGCTCAATGTCGGAAGCGACGCGCAGGTTGTGCAGTTGATACAGGTCGAGATAATCGGTCTGGAGTCGACGCAGTGATTGCTCGATCAAGCGCAGGGTGCCGTCGTAGGTGCGGTCATGCGTTTTGGAAGCGAGAAAGACGTCCTTTCTGCGTTCTTTCATGACGCGGCCGATATTTCTTTCGCTCACCCCGTTGCCGTAGGAGGGCGCGGTGTCGATGTAATTCACGCCCAGATCGAGCGCACGCCGGATAATGGCGTCGGCCTTCGCCTCGCGGCCGGGTTGCTTGATCACCCCTTCGCCGCCCAAGCTGAACAGGCTGACTTGGTATCCGGTGCGGCCCAACGGTCGTGTAGGCATTCCCCGGGCGTCATCTGCGCGTACGGGCACGCCGAACAGGCTCGCCCCGGCGGCCCCGGCGGCGCTCCATTGTAGAAAAGCGCGTCGCGAAAGCTTCATAAACATCAGCCTACCATGGATCGGCGATATCGCCAGCAGATTGCGGTGTGGTGCCGCGGGTGATCTGTTGTCGGCCCGTGCTCAGCGGCGCACGGCGATCCCTCAGGGGCCTTTCTTGCTCCATTCTGGCGCGGGGTCCGAACGCCCCGCTTCCAGCGAGGCAGGGATTTTTATCCCGCGTTTCGCGGGATCGGACCTACGGTCTATCCATACAAGACAGCGAGGAGGCAACAAACTCTTCCCTTATCGCTTCCCATTATCCTTTGAATAAGCCGCTCTTGGCGCGAATCAGGCGGCCGATATCGTGTGCGACATAGTAGAGACTCGGAACCACAAACAGGGTGAGAAAGGAGGCCACCACCAAGCCGTAGCCCAGCGTGATGGCCGCGGGCGCGATGAACGGTTCATAGCCGCCCCACCCATAGATAACGGGCAGCAATCCGGTCATCGTGGTAACGGTTGTAAGGAGAATCGGACGCAAACGGGCCTCGCCCGCCTGATGGACCGCGTCATGCATGTCAAGGCCTTCGCGTCGATGTCGATTGATGAAGTTAACCAGCACGATGGCATCATTCACGGCCACGCCGGCCAGACCCACCATCCCCATCATGGCCATGATGCTGATGGGCTGATTGTGCACCAGCAGGGCGAGAGTGACCCCGATTAATCCGAGCGGAATGGATAGAATGACGACAAACGGTTGGAAAAACGAATTAAACTGCACCACGAGAATCGAGAATATGACGAGCACGGCGATACTGAACGCGGTACGCACGAAGTGCAGCAGTTTTTCGGTCTCCTCCCATTCGCCCGTCAAGACCAGACGATAACCCGGCTGATCGAGGTGCAGGTCGCCGAACTCCCGCAGTACGGCGCGGTTCACCTCCACCGAGGAGGTCACGCGCGTATCGATATCCGCTCCGACCGTGATGACCCGTTCGCCCATGTAATGGTAGATGGTGGGCAGCCCCTGGCGCCGTTCGACCGTAATGACCTGTTCAAGGGGGATCAACCGGCCTGCTTGATTCGGGACACGAACCTGTCCGATTGTAGCCGGATCGTTTCTGTACGGTTCGGCCAGCCGCACGCGGACATTTAATTCCTCCTTGCCTTCCCGTACCACGGTAGATTCGATGCCCTGAAACGATGCGCTGATGCCCTGTGCAATGATCGAGACGTCCAACCCCAAGCGGGCGGCTTCGTCATGTTGAATGCGTACATGAATTTCCTCTTTGCCCTGTTCAAAGTCATCGCTGATATCGAGCACCCCGTTCAACGTATTCAAAAAGTCCTGCAACTCGGCGGAGATGCTCTGCAACCGATCGAAATCGCGTCCGATGATCTTTACCTCGAGCGGGCGCCCTACGGGAGGGCCGGGACTCAACATCTCAAATTCGATGCGTTCCAGCCCCTCCAGCTCTTCTGTTTTCCCCCGCAATTCGTCAATGAGCGCACGGGTTCGCCGCGCGCGCTCATTTTGTGGAGTCAGATAAACGGCCATGGCCGCGTAATGGGTGCCGCGCGCGGTGTATTCCCAGAAGACGTCAAAGTGACCGCCGATGTGTGTGATGACGTCGCTCAATTCGTCGGGTGGGAGCGCCTTGATGATCTGTTCGAGTTCCGCGGCCACGCGCGAGGTTTCGTCCAGTGTCGTGCCCTCTTCGGTCTGCATGCGTATGAATACGACATCGATCATGTCATCGGGAAAGATATCGATGCGCATGGTGCGAAAAGACAGGAAACCAAGCCCCATGAACACGGCGAGCACCAGCGCCAGAAAGACATAGCGCGCGCGCAGGATCCGGTCCAGCGCCCGCGAATAGACGCGGATGGTCGCGTCCATCCAGCGATGCGCGTGATGGCGTCCCTCGGGATCCGTTGCGCCGGGCGGAAAGGCCGGCACAAAGTCCGCCGCATGGCAGGGCAGAATCACCAGCGACTCGAAAAGAGAACCCGCCAACGTCATCACCACCACAATCGGCAACCATTTCAG
>SKZA01000064.1 GCA_007127595.1 Kiritimatiellia bacterium | reverse complement strand
TGGGCGGACGCCTGTTGGCGCTTTCCGGTCCAGTGACTCAAACAGGCGGCGACCGCGCATTGACGAAGTTAGGCGAGGGGACGCTGCGGTTGACCGGTGACAGCACGTTCTTTGGCCCGGTCCGCGTCGAAGAGGGTGTGCTGGAGATATCCCAATGGATTGCGGCCAGCGACGCGCAACCGCTGGGGCAAATGTCGGATGTTACCCAAGTACATGTTTACTTGGGAAGCGATGGTGAAGAAGGCGTACTGCGGTACACGGGGGGCGACTCGGCCACCACGAAGAATATTGAGTTGGTCGCGGGCGGTGTTGGCGTGGTGGAAATCGTCGAGCCCGACACGGTGATGGAGATGGCGGCCGGAGCCTTCAGCGCGATCTATAGCGGCAGCGGGGCACTCAGAAAGCGCGGTCCCGGCACGCTCTATTTTACGCAGTCCGAATCACAGAGCAGCACGATGACGGGTGACGTGTTCATTGAGGCGGGCGCGCTTCGATTACGTCAGGGCAATGCGCTCGCCACGGCGGGCGAAGTGACGGTCGAAGACGGAGGTTCGCTGGAACTATTCTCCTCGGCGAACCGTACCTATTCCATCGGCACGGCCCCACTGACGCTCAACGGGATGGGCGCTGGAGGGCAAGGCGCGCTGCGGGCGGTGGGCACCACGGCGACACGAACCTACGAGGATGAAATCACGCTGGCTTCCGAAACCGCCGTAGGGGCGGAGAGCGGTACCCTCCTTGCGTTGGCCGGTCCGATATCGGGCGGGGCCGGGGCGAGCTTGACGAAGGTGGGCGAAGGTCAAGTGATTCTAAATGATATCACGAGCACCTATTCCGGCGCGACGCTGGTGAATGAGGGTATCCTGACCATTCGAGGGGTCGCTTCGCTCGGTACGATTCCCGCCGGATTGACTCCGGGCCATCTCACCATCAACGGCGGGATGCTGTACCGGCATGCGGTGACAGGAGATGACGATGCAACAGGTGGTTTTACGATCAACGCGAATCGCGGACTCACGATCGGACCGGAAGGAGGCCGCATCGGCGCGCAATTGGGCCGGGTCTTGACGTATAACGGCGTCCTGCTCGGTTCAGGCGATTTGTTGAAGACGGCCCGAAACGAATCCTCGGGCGAGCAGGGGTTGGGTACGCTGGTATTGGGCGGGGATAACTCCGGCTATACGGGCCAGATTACCGTGCGCCGCGGAACGCTGCGCATCACGCATGATCATGCGCTGGGGGCGGCCGGCGTCGGGCAGGGGACCATCGTAGAGGGCGATGACAACACGACAACATCCGCCACGCTCGAGCTGCGGGAGGGAATTACAATCGCTAACGAACCTCTCTCGCTGGCGGGAGCGGGCCGTTCGACGGCGGCGGCGCTTTGGGGCAACAGCGCCCATGTCAATACGTACTCGGGTCCGATTACGCTCGCGGCCAACGCCAGTGTGGGCGCGCGGTTGGCCAGTCATACCTTGACCCTGAATTCCGCCACGGCCATCAGCGGTTCCGGTTTTGACCTGACCGTTCAAGGGGCGGGCCAGATCAACATCGAGTCCATCATCGGCACAGGCGCGGGCAAACTCATCAAGAACGATGCCGGCACGCTGACGTTGACGGAGGTGAACACGTATACCGGCGGGACGGAATTGAACGGCGGCATCACGCAGATATCGAATGACAACAATCTCGGCGGCGCATCGGGCGACGTCACGTTCGACGGCGGCACATTGCGCGCGCTGGATTCGCTGACGTTGGCCGCCACGCGCGACGTAACCCTTCTCGCCGACGGAGGAACGATCGACGTGCCGAATGCGACCCATACGATCACCTATGCGGAGATTATCGGGGGCGCGGGCGCGTTGGCCAAGTCGGGCGACGGCACGCTACATCTTTCCGGCGCCAACACGTACGCCGGCGGCACGCTGGTCAGCGGCGGTGTGTTGCGCGGCGACGCGATCAGTTTGCAAGGGTTCGTCACCAACAATGCCACGCTTTGGATGGATCAAGATACCCACGCCACGAACGATACGCTTGCGCTACGTGGAACCGGCACGTTTCGCAAGACGGGCGTGGGCGATTTGACGTTGGAAGAGCCGCTGCGGCACACAGGCCCGACCCGAGTAGAAGAGGGCGTGCTTCGCCTCTCCGGTATAACCAACCAGGCCGATTTCGTCGTCTTCGCCGACGCCGCCGTCTACGCCACAGGTTTTGTCGGCAATGCGGTGATTACCGGGCGCGTCAGCACGGCCCTCGGCGAGTCGGCGCAAGGGCGGTTGACCGCCACAAATCTTGTCCTTGCGAACGACGCCGAGATCGACGCGCGGGTATTCAACGCGGCGCCCGGGCCGGTGATTCATGTGACCGATGATATGCAGGTGACGGATCGCGTCGTCATCAATCTTTCGGCCGCCGCGGACGTAAATTGGTTCCAGGACATCGTGCTGGTCTCGCATGGCGGCGACTCGGATGAAGGGCTGCTGGATGGGGAGCAGGCGGAGAACTGGGAGGTGGTCTTCGATTCTACTATTCCCGAGTCGTTGCGTCCCTTCATGACCAACGTCTTTTGGCGGGCGACGAATAGCGGGGAATATTTCATACCCAATCCGGGTTTGGTGTTGAATGTGCAGATCGAGGAGGGCGAGGCCTTGGTCAACGGACAGGAAGAAGCCGCCCGTCTCGGGGTCAAAACGCTGGAGAGTCTGGACTATGACTTGATCCGACAGGACGCCCTTGATTACACGGGCGCGGGCGATTGGACCTTTGCCAAACGTGTGACCGCGCCTTCGACATTAACCAGCTTTACGAACGAACTGAACGGACTGGCCAACGGGGAGATGCGATTCTATCGCGCGTCGCCCCTCGGGGCTTGGTCCAATGCGTCCGGGCGATTGGTGAGCGAGGAAGTATATGTCGCCAAGCTGATCCGATTGACCACGAACCAGAATTGGGTCGCGTATCCCGGTGTGCCGGACACGAACACGGTCGCCCATGTCTTCGGGTCGGATTTGCCGCGAGGCGCCATCCCCGGTCTGGCAACGCGCATCACATGGTATGAACGGGGCGACACACAGGTTGCCACGCAACAGGTTTGGCTGGCCAGCAGTGGGGTGTGGCAGTATTCGGTGGGCGGCAGCGGGTCGGCCGATGATGTGATCGTGCCCTCGGATCAGGGCGTCATCATTGAACTGCCGGACAACGTGACCGAGGCCAACTTCATCTTTGTGGGGCGCGTGCCGACCAACACGATCAGTCAAACCATTCAGGGGAACGGGGCCTTTAATCTGGTGAGCGCCGGATTGCCGAGGCGCATGCATCCGAGCGAGATGAATCTGGTCGAATCCGGATTCGCGGGTAGCTCGTTTCCGTGGTTATCGGATTGGGTGTGGGCGTACAATCGTCAATCGGGCGCGGTGACTGAGGTGTACTACTACGATAACACCCTCTGGCGACGGCTTAGTAATGGGCAAGCGGTGACGGGCAAGCCGTTTGGTCCGGACGATGCGGTGGTCATCTACACGCAAGGTCCGACAACGAATAATTGGACGTGGTCGCTTTCGCCGACGAACTTCTATGCCGCGCCGACCCGATTCCTGAATTAGTCCATGGCATGGACGAGTTCAGGCAGGATATTGCTGGCCGGGGCGTGTAGCGCCCAATCCGTGAGCGCGGTGGCGGGTGTGGGTTCCGTATTGATCTCCACGGTTTTGGCGCCGTGCTGGTGAGCGATATGGATCAGATCCGCGGCGGGCGTGACGAGGCCGCTTGTGCCGATGGAGAGAAAGAGATCGCAGGTTTCCGCGGCTTCAAATGCGCGGCGAAGTGCGGCTTCGGGCAGCATTTCTCCGAACCACACGACGGCTGGGCGCCGGAATCCGCCGCAGGCGCAGCGTGGGGGGTATCGCTCAAATGGTCCGCCGCGCTCCTCTTGTTCGTCGCCGCAGTCCGTGCAGCGCCACACCCAAATCGTCCCGTGCAATTCAATCACGTCGCGACTGCCTGCGGCTTGATGAAAACGATCGATATTTTGTGTGATGAGTGTAAAGGATGTGCCGCGCTCCTCGCACCATGTTTGAAGGTCCGCGAGTGCGCGGTGACCGGGATTCGGCCGCGCGGCCGAACAGCGGAGGCGCCGCTCGTCGTACCAGCGCGTGACCTTTTCCGGATCGCGCGCGAACGCTTCGGGCGTGGCGAGTTCGGCCGGATCGTATTTGGCCCACAGTCCTTGCATCGCGTCGCGAAAGGTCGGGATCCCGCTCTCTTTCGATACACCCGCACCGGTCAGGACGGCAATGGCGTTCGCCTCGCGCAGAGCCTCAATGATGGGGGACAGCGTTGTCACGCCTTATATCCAATCTTTTTGAACAGAAGATCGCAAAGTATTTTTTTTGGGGGGGTGAAGTGACGCGAGAGGCGATTAAATTCAATTTGGAAGTTGGAACCACGGATGAACACTGATTGACACGGATGCTGGCCGGTTTCAGGAGAAGAAGGAACTCCCGTTCGAAATCCGTACTGCAATCCGTCATTTTCTTGTTTTTTTGTGCACACTTTTATGCAGTACGCTTCACAATCACTTCCCTTTCAATTTTTTATGAAGGACGAAAAACATCCGTGAAAATCCGTGTCATCCGTGGTTCCCTCTTCTCTTGGTTGCGGCTATGCTGCGCTGTGTTTATGCGTGGTTAGAATGCTCTTCATAGGATCAATGCGCTTTCATGCGCCAGCCCCGGCATGCGTCGCACATGCCGCAGCGACGCTTCGAATACGTTTCGCCGAAATACGCCAATAATTGTCGTCGTCGACACATTCGTGAGGAGCCGTACTGCACCATGGCCTGCAGACATTGCGAAGCGTGTTGGCGCACGCGCGGATCGGTCATCCGTCGGATGAAATAACGGATCGTGGAAGTATCCGAGTGCCCGAAGAAGAGAAGACAATGCGCGGGCTCCCCGTCCCGCCCCGCCCGTCCGGTCTCCTGATAATAGCCTTCAATGTTTTTCGGGAGGTCGCCGTGCAAGACGTACCGGATGTTAGGCTTGTCGATTCCCATGCCGAACGCGATCGTGGCCACGATTATGTCCGCTTCGCCGCGATCAAACTGTTCCTGGTGGCGGGTCCGCCTTTCATCCTCCATGCCGGCATGATAGGGGAGCGCGCGTATCGCGTACTGTTTCAACATGTTGGCGGTTTCCTCGACGTCGCTGCGTCGCGTCCGATAGACAATCCCTTGCTGCCGCTTGCGGGATCGAATGAAGCGCAGAATCTGGTGTTCCACGTTTGTCTTCTCGATGACCTGGTAATAGAGGTTGGGCCGATTAAAGGAAGCGCGCACGGTGTGCGGATTCCGCAACGCAAGCTTGCGGATAATATCCGCCTGCACCTTGAGTGTAGCCGTCGCGGTAAAGGCGGTGCGAGGCACGTTGGGGAAATGCTTCACGACCTCGCACAGATTCAGATAGTCCGGTCGAAAATCGTGGCCCCACTCCGAGATGCAATGCGCTTCGTCAATGGCGATGAAGGAAAGAGGAACGGTTTGCAGGTCG
>SKZA01000162.1 GCA_007127595.1 Kiritimatiellia bacterium | reverse complement strand
TGATCAGCGACCCGCCCCGGGTGGCCGCATCGGTTGCATGCAAGCTGAGTTTAAACCAATTCCAACCTGACTCCCAATCGCCCGCAGAGGCATCCCGCTCACCCAAATAGGCCAAGGCCCGACTACTGCCGAGGAGCGGGCTGATGTAGGGAGCCGTCATTTCAATGCCATCAAGCGTGGGCACCTGCGCGTTGGGCGCTGCTTTCGCCGCGCGCAGCAAGGAAAAGAAGGCGCTTGCCTCATCCGCCCACGCGTCCAGCGCCTCATACGGGCCGCCTGCAAGCCCGCCCAGGATGTAGGCCGTAATGTCCTCCCGCAGTGTCTCCTGATACTCTTCCCGCCACGCATCGGACAGTTTCCGAATGGAGTAGTAGGCGTTGTCCGAGGCGACATCTTCTTCCGTCAAGTGCGGGCGCGCCGGTTCCAGACGCACCTCCTCAAGAAGCGGCGGCCACAACGAAGCTTCCAGACTGTTGCTGTATAACCGGATCCCGACGGCGGCGACAACAAACATGATCATTAACCCTGTAAAAATGTATGCGATAATGCGTGCGGCTTTCATTGACTTTCCTTCGCCTTGCAGAAAACATCCGAACGTTATGCAGCGCGTGTGCGTGCCACGCGCCCTACTGGAGCAGGGCACTACGAAGAGCGTGGCGCACAAAGCCACTGCAAACCTTGTATGCTTCCTGCTCCAGGAGGGAGCAATACGATTATACAAGAGCATGCTTATTCGTCATGTCCATAACATGAGCCTGTTCCTGCTGGTATCAGCGGGAATGGCGGCGTTCCCCAACGCCCTATACGCCGGGGATGACGCCGTCGATGCGGGCGATCGCTGGGTTCAGATTTTCGGCGGACGGTACACGAAGGAAACGACAGGCGATAGCCTGAACCCCTTCGATGTTGAGTCCGAAAATAATTACGTAGCAGGCATCGCCTACGGCCGTGATTGGCGTCGTATGGGGCCATACTTCGCGACGGGTGCGGAAATGGGGATAGCCGCACGCATTGCCGACCGTCGATCGGGTGAATTGTGGGGCGGCCTCTACATGCGTTCCAAGGGCCTGCCGCTATTGCCGCATATCCTGATCAAGCCCTCTGTTACGGTCGGCTTGAGCCTGGTGGACCGCGCGATCGGTATGGAACGGGTCAGGGAAGAACGGCGGAGAGGCAACGCGACCCTCCTCTATTACTTCGGGCCGGAACTGGCGTTCTCCTTGCGGCGATATCCTGAATGGGAGTTGGTCTATCGCCTTCATCACCGTTCCGGAGGCATGCGCACATTGGGCAATATGAGTGAAGGGCATAACGCCAATACCTTCGCGGTCCGTCGGCGTTTTTGACTTGCGATCCATGTATGCATGTGGCCTTTTTGAGGTCCTGATGACCGAATGAGTTGTCAGTTCGCAGAACGAACAGGGAGGAATCGTCATTGGAATATCCGGGCGAACACCACATTTACATCTTTCTCATCCAATTGCTGCTCCTGTTGGGATTGGCGAGGGGGTTAGGTGAGGTTTTCCGGCGCTGGCACCAACCGCCGCTCACCGCTGAAATCCTTGTCGGGATCTTGCTCGGCCCGACTATTCTGGGCCGCTATTTCCCGGAGTTTTTCGGGTGGCTCTTCCCCATTGACCCCATTCAGGTGAGCATGCTGGAAACGGTCGCCTGGCTCGGCGTCCTGTTCTTGCTCCTCGAAACCGGTCTGGAAATCGATTTTGCCAGTGCGTGGCGTCAGCGGGGCGCAGCCCTCAAAATCGCACTGGCCGATATCGTTATTCCGATGGCCATTGCCTTCGTGCCCTTTCTCTTTCTGCCTGATCGCTATCTGGCCGATCCGAATCAGCGGCTGCTGTTCGCGATTTTTATGGCCACGGTGCTGACCATCAGCGCCTTGCCGATAGCCGCCCGCGCATTGCACGACCTGCATTTGACCAAGACAGACCTCGGATTCCTGCTCATGAGCGCGTTGTCGGTCAATGACATCATCGGTTGGTTGATTTTTTCGCTGGTCTTGAGCTTCTTCCTCCATGCCGATCTCGAGATAGGCCGCACGATGTTCGTGGTGCTCGGCACCATAGGATTCACCGCCCTATGTCTTACCTTGGGTCGTTCCCTCACCAACCGGGCCATGAGCAAGATACATGACTGGGAACTGCCGCAACCCGCTTCCTCGCTGACCTTCATCTGTCTGCTGGGCCTCTTGTGTGGCGCGATCACCCAACGGATCGGCATCCACGCGCTATTCGGTTTCTTTCTGGCCGGCATTATGGCGGGCGGGGCAAAAGCCTTGAGCGAACGCACGCGCCAAGTCATCTCCCAGATGGTCTATGCCATCTTCGTGCCCGTCTTTTTTGCCAGTATCGGTTTGAAGGTCGATTTTCTGACCAACTTTAATCTGTTTCTGGTTCTCTTGGTGACGGTCGTGGGCGTTGGAGGACGCTATTTCGGCGCGTGGGTCGGCGTCACGCTCACGAAACTACCGCGCGCTAATCGAGCCACCATTGCCATCGCCCATACACCCGGCGGAGCGATGGAGATCGTCGTGGGCGTGCTGGCTCTGGAATACGGACTGATCAGCGAACCCATCTTTGTCGCCATCGTGTTTGGTGCGATTTTCTCCTCCGTACTGCTGGGACCATGGTTGAAGGCTTCCCTGTTGAAGCGGCGTGAAATCAGCCTCCTCGAATTCTTCTCCTCGCGTGGCATGGTGGAAAACCTCAGCACGACGGACCGGGATACCGCTATCCGGGAACTTTGCGAAAAAGCCGCCGAACAACCGAATCTTCCACCACCCGCAACGCTCGCCAAGGCCGTTCTGGAACGCGAATACGCCATGGGAACGGCCGTCGAAAAGGGCATTGCCCTTCCCCACGCCCGTCTCGAAGGCTTACTCAAGCCCATCATCGTGTTCGGGCGCGCGACTCAAGGCATCGACTGGGATTCTCCGGACGGCCTCCCCACACAACTCATCTTTCTCATCCTGACGCCAATGGACGATGACGATATTCAGGTCCAAACACTCGCCCACTTGATTCGATCACTGCACCGCGATGAGGTTCGTCAACACTTGCTGGATGCGACCGATAGAGACGCCGTTTGGTCCATCCTCCGCAACGAACTCGGCGGCCACCAAATTGTGCGGAACAAAGGCGGGAAATCGTAATCAAGCGCTCGGGATCTGAGTTGGATGCGCTGTGGCCGAATGACTCCTGTCGAGCAGTTTAAACGAATGTTTAGCCGCCGTCGTTTTGCAAAGGCGGATCCGCCTCCGGCGGAAAGCGGTGGACAGATTGACCACTGGATACTGCTTCCACGCTGTAACCAGCGCGGCTCAAGAATTTCTTCAATTGCTCCAGCAATGTGCGACGAACCGACGGCATACACCTCTCATCGTTTCTCATATGTGCGAAACCGAGATGGCATTTTCTCTCATTTGAAACTCGGAAGAATGTCAGAAAGGGTTGCAAGAGAATGTCCCTTTTACATCATGATTTATAACCACATGAATTTAAAGGCTTTACCTTTACAGGCCGAGAGCGTTCCCCTCAAATGCGGATCGATTCTTCCGTCTTGGCATTGATATTGCTAATATATCATAGGGATTTGTGGCTGAGGAGACCACAAATCCGCAATGGGAATTTCGAAAGACGGACTTCGGCGGGTCGCCCCTTCCCTTCCCGACACGACCAAGGCGGCTCGCCAACACGAAGCCCTCATTCTCCAGCCGAGAATGAGGGCTTCTTCGTTTTATGCAAAGACTCGGAGTCGCTCGTCTATGATGTATCAGGACGTGACATACAAGGCCGTTCCTTGAGAGGATATACCTTCAAAGGGGGGTCGTCTGGGGCGACGATGACGCGACGTGCACGGCTGCCCTGTCGAGACTTGAGACACCCCGCTTATGCGCTCCTCTTGAGGTTGGTGGCTACTCCATCCCTACTTCCAAGCGGAAAAATTTTGGCGTCACGAGCGTGTGGGCGGGCACTTCGTATTCCACAATTTCCGTGAGGCCATCGCCCGTTGGCGTAGTAGTCAACTCGATCAAGTCGACGCCCAAGACCACGTCATCCCAGTCACCGGACTTCAGGTCATCATTGACTTCAATGACATACACGACCTCGGGGTCTTCAGCAATCAGTCGGCGGTGCCGGAAGACAGGCACGACATTTATACTCCCGCCAGGCAGCGCGTGTTCGTATGCATCAAACCGACCCAAACCCAGCGCGTATCGCAAAAGGTTTGGGATCCCGGACTCGTCCGGATCGGCCAAGGGCCCGCTGACTTCCGGGTCGTCCAACTCGGCGGGCGTAAACTCCTCTTTCTGCCATGCGGCGAAACCCGTGGGTTCCTCTTCCGTGCCGATTCGAAGAATGCGCCCATTGACCGGACCTGCGCCGAAATCGATCGTCGCGCTTGCCGTGCCGACCTCCAGCGATTCGCCGTATACCGAATAGGTGTCACCCTCATGCTCCACCTCGCCCTCTTCGTCGCGGACGTAGAACGTCCACGCGGCGTTCTCAATCGAGGCAAAGAAGTCGGCCGTCTCATCCGTGAAGAATCCGCCTTCGAATACGCTGCTCTCGTCCAGCGACTCCACGTCAAAGAACAACTCAATCGTGTTCGCTATATTCAAGGCGCTGACAAACGGCGTGCCGCCGGTCAATCGCAGAATGCCCGCATCCGTTTCCGTGAAGGTGAATCGATAGTTTAATCCATTCACCGACGGCGTCGTCAAAGTTGCCGTTCCGGGTCCGGGAGAAACCGTCCCCGACCCACTCAACGCGCCCACCACACCCGAGCCCGAAATCGTGCCATCCGTGTCCAGCCACACCGCAGCGCCCAAGGCGCCGTCCACTTGTAGCGTGCCATTGCTGACTGTCACCGGCACGGTGTAAACGGAATTATCGCCGCTCAATACCAGCGTACCGCCGCCCGATTTACTGAACGCGCCCGCCCCGGACAGCGGACCGCTCAAGTCCATCACGTTCCGCGCACCGTCCACATGCAGACTGGTCGGACCCGCAATCACCACGTTGTTGGTTATTTCCGCGCGGTTATCGTTGCTGCCGGGGTCGTATCGCAACGCGCCAAGAATGCCCAACTCTTCGCCCACCGGGACAGCCCCGCCACGCACCATGCTGTTTAACGTAATCGATCCGCCAAATGGATAGAGGCGATCTCCGTCCGATACCAAACGCAACTGTCCCCCCGGATTGACCGTCACGCCCGCCGTGTTTTGCGGCGAGGCCGGTTCCGTAACGCGCAGGACGCCGAAATCCACCACTGTCTCACCGGTATAGTCCTTGCCGCCGCCGGTCAGCGTCATCACACCCGCACCGTCTTTGATCAACCCGCCCGGTCCGGTCCAGTTATCCCGCAAGCGTAGCGCGCCATAATCATCATCGAGTACGCCTTCCAGTCCGTGATTCTCGTTCACGTTCGTAATCGTAATGAGCAAATTCGTTGCCAGCACAATGGAAGACTGCGTGCGGAATTCAACGAAACCGCTGCCCGCCCCATCAATGGTCAGTTGCGCAGGGCCGGAGGACGATGCGAACGTGAGCGTATGCGCACCCCGCGCGCGAAT
>SKZA01000392.1 GCA_007127595.1 Kiritimatiellia bacterium | reverse complement strand
GCCAATACCACCGGCGGCGTGTCCGCATCCGCTGACGCCACCAACAGTCCGATTGCGCCGCGACTGGTCGAACCGACCGCGTGTGAGAGCATGGTGTAGGCCCCCTCCTCCGGCGGAATACGGAACTCGATCACCCAGGAATCCGTCGGACCGGCCGTGACGCTCTGGCCGCCCGGCCACTTGGCGTCAGGATGACCCTGCCAATACACATAATCCCAAATGATGCCCACGATATGAAAGGTCGACAGCAGATTGGGCCCGACGTTGAGGAAGTACATACGGACGTAGTCGCCGGGCTGCACGTGAATCGGCTCTTCCACGTAACGGAACAGGCGGCCGTTGAACATCGTGTAGGTCGCGTTGCCTTCCACGGCGTCCTTGCCCGACGCGTAGAGCTCGTGCTGGATCATGTACAATTCCAGATCGGGCTGCTGTCCCATGTCCTTTTCAAGCTGATACCGGGCTTCCCCTTTCGGTTTTACCACGATCATGCCGTACTGGCCGCCAAGCACGTGCATGGGAATGGCGTGCCCGCCGGGCGCACAGTGATACATAAACACGCCCGGATAACTCGCCTTGAAACGCAGCGACTTGGTTTCACCCGCCTGGATACTGCCCAAGTAAGCGGATGATTGCGTGTAAGCGGCATGAATCGACGCACCGTGCGGCACCATGCCGTCGTTGACCACGGTGATTTCAACGATGTCGCCTTCGTCCACAATCAACGTCGGGCCCGGCACCTTGCCGTCGATCAGGAACCCGTCGTACAGCACGCCGTTGCCGATGTAGGTCTGGCCTTCGTGGAGCGTGATCGTGAAGCTCTTGTCCACAGGCGCGTCCTGCGGGACATACGATGTCAGGGGCGTCGGCAACGCATAGTCGCGTGCAACGATGTCCGGGAAGGCCGCATTGGCCATCCAGTCCGGTACTTCGCTTGGGCTATTGCGCGGTGAAGGATTCGCCGCGCGTACCGGCGCGGACTGCTCCGACGGTTCGGCCACGGCCGCCAACTGGATCGGCTCGGGCTCCGTTACGACGCGCGCGTCCGCATTCATCGGCATGGACGAGAAACCGTTCAGCGGCAGGCCGCGCTGGTTCTCCGCCGCGCGTTGCAGGTCGCGCGCCAGCAAGCTGCCCGCCCGCGAAGATCGAATCTCGTCGGTAAAGACCAGATTACAGGCGTTGCAAGCCTCGGCATCGCTCACCCATCCCGCCGCCAGCAATGCGACGACCAGTCCTATCGCCATGCGGCGGCTCCATATACCTTCTGTTCCTACTGTCTTCTTCATGTGCTACCTCCCTTAAGGGTGCTTAATCGACCTCCCAATCGGCCATGTCCAATGTCCAATCCGACTTATTTAAGACAACTTTATCTTAATTTAACCACCGCGTCAAGCCTTATCCCGATTTTTTCTTCCGCGATGAGCGGATCATGCAATGAATTGCCATCCCGGACGTTGTATGGGAAAGTGCAATGAACGGAAGGTGCGCGGAATGTCGCTGATCGATATCAGGGAATTAACCAAGACCTATCGCACGGGCGACGTGGAGGTGGCGGCCCTGTGTGACGTCACGGCGCGTATCGACGAGGCCGCTTTCGTCTCCGTCGGCGGATCGGTTAAGTGTATGCGAGTAAGAGTGGGCAGTTAGCGGGAAGACTCTCCACCTCATCTACTCCCAGTCAAACGGTCCGCGGCCCAGTAGCCGATAGAACGCCGCTGGGTCCGGAGGGTCGGTATCCTCGACGGTGACCGCATCGAATTCCGCGTCATGCGCCTCGACCGCGACGGGTAAACGCACCTCGTCCCGCAGCCACGCGCCATGTTGCAGGTTGGTGCGGGTCTCAACCCACCACATGGTTTCCGGCGCATCGCGTCGCACGAGGAACTGCAGAAGCGGCGCCGCCCCATCCCATTCAAGCGACATCGGTTTCCAGACGGCCGACGGCGTGCCGGGCGCATCGCCGAAAAGATAATGCAGCCAGTTCGGGATGCCGGTTTCGTGCGGATCAGCGTCCGGATCGGCCGCGCCCGCTTCAATCTCGGCCAAGTCGAAATGGTTCGTCCTCCACGAGAGATAACCGGCGCGCGCACGATATTCAGTGACCGTCTCCCACGCCAACGCCTGAAACACCGCCGCCTGTTCCGGTGTGGGCGCCGGATCAAAGTCGCCGCCCCACGTATTCTGGAGTTGGTTCGTCAGGCCAACCGGACTTTGATCGTGCAAGGCGGCGTAGTGAATACACGCGATGTAGTATTTGCCGACATCCGTCAAATGAATGTCATCGTCGAATAAGTCCTCTATGGATGTAATGCCGGGCACTTCGTCCGCCGCTATCGCGTCGTATAAGCGGGCCAAGCCCTGCCCTCCGGGAATGAGCCGCACCGGATGGGTCGGCGCCATATGCGTGTTGAGATAATCAACCGCGCTTTCCCACATGGGCAGGTCATCGATTAATCGCTGGCGCCAGGGACTGGAATCGATGTCCCAGTCGCAGCCGGTCGGCGTGCCGCTAAGGATGCAGTGCCAGGGCTCGTACAGGTACACCCGAATGCCCGGGCTGTTGGTTTGGGCGTAATCGAGGAACAGGCTCGCGTAATGATAGGTCGTCTCGATGCCCCACTCTGTCCAATGGCGCGGGACGGAATCGACCATCACCAACACGTCGAAATCGCCCGCGGGCAAGCCGTTCGTTGGATCGTAGAACGGGTAGATATGCGGTGGGAACGCGGTGTAATCCTCCTCGGCCATTCGCCCCCATTGCCACTGCAGCGAAGCGCCGGGAATCGACTGGTACGCCCAGTCAAAGGTCGTTTCTCCCGCATCGTCGGTGAGCGATTTGACCATCTCGGCAATTTGATCGCTCAAGCTGTGTCCGATATAGAACGCCTTCAAGTCCTGGGCCTGGACCGTCGGGCCGAACGACAGCAAGGCCACGCCGAGGACAACCGCTTTCCAAACAGGACTTTTTACGGACATAAAGCAAACTCCCCTCTTCCTCACGGGATCCAGACCCGATAGATGAATTGTTCGGTTACGTTTGTATCGGTGACGGACATGACCGTGCCGGTAGCGACGACCGGGCTGACGGCGTTCGTCCACGCCGGGGTGGGCGCGAGCATCGGCGTCCGTTCGATGATGTACGTCTGATTCTCCTTTGACCGCCACTTCACATGTACGACGTCGCCGGTTTTGTCGATTTCCAGCCAACGCAGGTAGTCCGAGGGATCGAACGGGTCGGTGCCGGACAACCATTCCTGCCAGTCCGTATAGCCGTCGCCATCCGTGTCCGGATCGAGGACGTTCGGAATGCCGTTGCCCGAGAAGTCGTACGGATTCGGATCGAGATGATCGGGAATGCCGTTCCCGTTGGTGTCTGGATCGAGATGATCCGGCACCCCGTCGCCGTCGGAGTCGAAGCCTTCCGTCGTGGCTTGGTAACCGTGCGGGATGTCGAACGTCGCGCTCGCATGCCGACCGACCACCGACCGTTGGCCCACCGAAACGGAGGCCAAGGCGCGCGTGGAACCGACCGCGATCCCGGGACGATGCTGCGCGCGCACGTCCGCGACGATCTGAAACGTGTCGCTGGATTGCCCGGCGCCGTATGCCGACAAGCTTGCGGCCCACGCGACAGCGGCACACAACAAAGCAGTAATGAACGAATTGCGCTTCATATTTAAGGCAGGATGACGTTGCCGAAGGGCAGCGTGGTGTCGTCCGCAGGGATGATGGTGATATCGTCCATGTCCAAGCCGTGTGACAAGACCGATTGCACCAGGACGATATCCGCGCCGGTCAATGCGCCGGCGATATCGATGGTATCCGGCTCCAAGTCGGACATGGATAACAAAGTAGATGCGATCACTTGCAGCCCGGGCGCATCGTCGGTCGTCGCCGTCAATCGGATGACCGGCGGCTCGGAGTCCGGGTCCACGGTGATCAGGGTGGATCGATTCACCAGCGCCGAGGTTTGCGGCTCTTCGAGAATCATCGCCACGCCTTCCTCCGCAATGACGGTGCTGTGCAACAAAACATGTTCGCCGCCTCGCGCATAAAGGCCCACGGCTTCGCCGCTGACCAAGGAATGGGCCAACAAATTCAGGCCCTCCCCCTCTTCCAGATTGGCGAGTATCCCGATGCCGTTATCTCCGTTCGCCGCGACCTCGGTGTATTGCAGCGTGTATTCACTCTCGCCGACAATCCAGAGGCCGGCGCCGTCCGCTTCGCCTTCCGCCGAGATAAGGCTGTGGGTCGCCTCAACGATGGAATTGGATGCCGATACGCCGAACAACTCGGCATCCACCATGGCATGTGCCAATCGCACTTCGCCGGACTGCGCCGACCAAATCCCGGTCTCGGCCGATACGGATGAATGGAGCACATTGAGTTGGCTGTTCCAAATGGATATGCCGGTTTCCAAACCGGCGACGGAGCTGTTTCGAATCGTACACGTAATCCGCCACGCGTCGTTCTCATCCGCACTGATCAAACTGACCGCCGGCTGGCCGACCGACATTCCCCGCAGCGACGAATCGCGAATGTTCACCTGCATGCCGCCCATCGCGACCTCGCCCAACTGTGCGGCCACGACGGACGCGTCTTCGCCCGTCAGATCGCAGCCGGCGACATCCACAAAGCCTCGTCCGGCAACTAGGACCGCCACGGTCCCCAGATGAGCCCGCACCTGCGAATTCCGTAGCACGAGGTGCAGGTCTTCCGTATTCCCCGTTGCAATACCGCCGCGCAAATCGGAATCCGAAACCCGAATAGCCCCATCCCAGTCATCGGCAAGGATGGCATAGTTATCAAAGGCGGTCAGAACGCTTTGCTGGACGTCCAGGAACCCGGCGCCCGAATCAACGCTGATCGCCGTGCCGCCACTGACCGGACTCTCCAACCTGGACCCGACGATACGAACGTGCGCGACCTCTCCCATACGCAGGCCCGCCCCTCCAACTTCATTGCGCACAATGACATCTTCCAGAACAACATGCGCCTCGTCCGTGACCTGTACAGCCGGCCCGCTGCCCGCGCCCGCGCGCTCAAGATTGGAACGGCGCACAATAAACATGTAGTCGGCGCCGCTCACCGCCGTATTCGGCGCGATGGCGGGATGGCCCCGCACGGTGAGATTCTCGATCACTGCCGAATGAAGATGCAACGCCGCGCCGTCCGCTCTTTCGATGCTCGCCGCGCCGCGTTCGCCCGCGCCAACGAGCCGGATGAAGCGGTTGGTCGGAAATGCGAGCGGCGCATCGAGCATGTAATGGCCGGGCATTAACAGGATCGTGGAAAACCCGACGTGTTCCGCTGCATAGTCCAACGCATCCTGAATGAACAGGAAATCGCCGCGCCCGGAAGGCTCAACGACAATCAACGCCGCCGTGTCGAAGTCGGCGAAGCTCAAGGGGTTCAGCCGTGTGTCCGGCTCCAGCAGTTCATAGTCTACGTCGTTCGTCGAAAACCACGTACGCAGATACAATGGCGCCTGGTGAAACGCCATCGGAGAAATCGGCTCCATCCCAACACCCGTATCGCCCAGGTCCACATCGAACAGGCCGTAATTGACCTGTACCGTTACCGACGCCGCCGGCTCACCGGTTCCGGTTGAGCCGTCAT
>SKZA01000050.1 GCA_007127595.1 Kiritimatiellia bacterium | reverse complement strand
CTAAAGGTCACGGGGTTAGCCAAAACGCTGTCCGGCTGCGGTTGCGTAATGACAGGCATCTGCTCGGGCATCTGCAAGGGCGCTTCGCTGTTCGGATCAGCAAACAGGAACCAGGTGGCCACCGCCGAGGCATCATCTTTCTGCACCACGAGCGCATACCAGCCGCTACCCGGCAATTCATCGAGGTTATCCTCTTCAAGATGAAATTCCACAAAGTCGCCGAATTCACTTTGTTGCGTAGCATCAAACAGCGTGTAATACTCGTCTTCCGGTGTCCAAAGCTTGAGTCGATGATACAGCGGGGATTCTCCCGGAATCTGGAGCGACTCGCTGAGTTCGATCTCAAACTCGAAAGTGTATCCTCCTTCGCCCCATCTTCCGCGATCAATCAGCACGAGGTCAATCGGGTCAAACAGCTCTTCATCGGTATTGGTTGAAAACACGGTCCCGCCAAGTGTTGCATTGATCACCGCATAGTCCACTTCGATGTCGCCGCCGGACACACGATCTTCGATATTGAGAAAAACCACATCGCCAAGGTAAAGGCGGTCGGGTTGCAACTCCGGAAATACGTGCTGCGTCGGCATGTCGTCTTCAACGGGATCAAAGGCAAGAAAAGCCTCATCCCCTTCTTCAAAAAATTCATGTTCGACAAACACCAGGATGAACTGGAAGTTTGGATCGTTCACATTTTCCCACTCAAACACCACGTCCACCGGGTCCACATCCGATTGGCGCGCCTGGGGAGCGGTGACAACCGGGATCGCATTGGGTCTTTCGAGAGCTTCCGGAAACACCAGGGTGATCGAGGATTGACCATGAAAATGGTTCAATTCCAACAGATATTCCCCGGTCGCGAACTCCGCGTCAATGGCTTCCATCGAATCGGCGGACTTCCAGAATACCCATTCGTCCCAATCATCAAACAGGTCATACCAATCTCCCGACGGAGCCTGAAACCGCGCACTAAGTATGCCGTCCCCGATGGCGAGTAACTCGAACGCGTGAAAATCTTCTTCTGGGAACGAATACTTGAGCAGTTCCAGTTCCATGATGTCCAAAGTGGCGTAGCGCCAGTGCATTTCGGTCACGTTCCCGAGCTCATCTTCCAGGAGCAGCCAACCTTCGGTTCCTTCCTCGATGTTCACGTGCCCCGAAAAGTCTACTTCCCACTCTCCGGATTCGTTGGCGTTTGTGTATAGCGTAACCTCGCCAATGCGCACCGCGACTTCGGTCTCAGCGGGCGCGATCCCGGACACCAGGTTGTCGCCCGGATCGACGCCGGTCACTCCGAGAGCCGGGATCGTCATGGTCCGCGTGTAGAGGCCGTCGTCGGCCGTAACGACATCTCCGGCCTGCAGAACATGATCATCATGCCACAGGTGCAGCCACCAATCCCCTTGATGATTGGCATGGACGGTATCGAAATAATTCGGATCGGCAGGATCGCCGATGGTGACCTCGACCGTCGCATGGGGAGGCCATCCCTGCCCACGAATGGTATTGTAATGAAGCTCGATGCGAAGTATGGGGTCTGCCATATACCAATTCACGGAAGTTGCATCTCCTTCTTCGTCTCTCTGCTCGGCATATCCCTCCGAACCTATGGTGATGTTATAGGCTTGATCCCAAGGATCGGGGCCAGCGGACTCGGAAAAGTCGGCGATCCAGTTGCCGTGTTCATCCGCCAGGACATGACGACGCACATCGGTGTCGTGTACTCCGACATCAACCCATGTTTCCGGCGCTGCGGAGCCGCTGACCGTATCGTTTTCAGGGTCCACGACGGTGATCGCCAGTGCCGTCACAATATGGGTCTTCACAATATCGCCGCATTCCACCTGCAGCAAGTCGCCCGGTTCTATGGCCTCCGGGCTGTCGAACCAGAAGTCGCCCCATTCGTTGACTTCCGCTGTACCAATCACTTCGGCCGGATCGCCGAGCTTAATAGTCACCGTGTCATTTGCGGGCCAATCGTGTCCCCATAGGTTGTCGTGTTGCGGGGACACCGTAAAGTGGGGTGGCCGCCAATACACGGACGTCGCATCCCCCTCTTCATCTCTCTGGTCGGCATAGACCTCTGAGCCGGCCGTGAGATTGTATGCATCATCCCAGGGCTCTTCGCCGACGGACTCCGAGAAATCGGCGACCCAGACTCCGTGTTCATCCGCCTCGACATCGCGCCACACATGGGAGCCATGCACGCCAACATGGACCCATGTTTCCGGCGCCGCGGTGCCGCTGACCGTATCGTTTTCGGTGTCCACGGCGGTGATTGCCAGATCCCTCACTACATGGGTCTTCACTATCGCGCCGCATTCTACCTGCAGTAGATCGCCCGGCTCTATAGCCTCCGGGCTGTCGAACCAGAAGTCGCCCCATTCATCTACTTCCGCCGTCCCGATCACTTCGGCCGGATCGCCGTGTCTAATGGTCACCGTGTCATTAGACGGCCAATGATGTCCCCACAGGTGATTGTGTTGCGGGGCCACGTTGAAATGGGCCATTTCACCGGACAAGACGGCGTGGAAACGGCCGTCCCGGCCGACACTTTCGGCGTAGACCCCTGCTCCGAACATGCTCACAAACAAAGTGAGAATGAACGGGTTGATTCTGATATGGCGGGTGGTATTCATGATCTTCCCCTTTCCCCTTAATTGTCATGGGCTAAAACCGATACGAGATACCAAAGGTTAGTACGGGATAAATTATCAAGCGGCTCAGGTCATCACGCACATCGGCGACCTCGATGGCGAGATCCTGATTCAACGCTTCCTGTTGGGCCGGATTGGATGCGGTAGCGCGGCCGCGCACGCCGGGCTTGCCGTGAAACATGAGCCCGAAATCCATGGCGGCACGCCAGCGCTGGTCTACATCCCGTACCGCATTTCCATATCCGATACCCAGATAGGGAGAAATAAAGTTGAACGTGACGTCCATCTTGAAGCTGTCGACGAAATAGTCGCGATCATTGAGATCGATTGAGCCGGGCTCTGTGGTCTTTACGGATAACTCGTTTCGGTTAATCACCAATCCACAGGATAAGCGGAAGTTTCCGCCCCACGGGTGCCAATCCAGCAATAGCGGAAATGATTGCAAACCGATTTCAAGCTCCATGTCGGCGTCGTCGCCCTCCTCTTCTTCGTCAAACGTATAGGAGAAGAAATTGATTCCCGCCCGCGCATTGAAGGTGTCGGTCAATTCGACAGTCATATCGCCCCCGAACCCGGTTGTGCCGACCTTCAGCGCCGCGCCAATGTCGCGGGCCCACGCAACCGGAGGCGCCAACGAGAAGCATAAAATGAGCAGCAGACAGGGACCGATACGGACGAAATGGCGCCGGGCGGGGCAGGTTGGGTGAGGAAAGGGGCGGCTGAAGTATGCGCGCGAAGAATACAGCGGGAGCGCACACCCCGGAAGATCATCTAAGCAAAGCCGGGCCATGGTACAAGCTCCCTTCCGAACGAGCGCACCTTATACAATTTGTGGAGCGTCTATTAAGAACTTGCGAACTGTTTGTAAATCAGGCCAACCCGTTTTTTGCCATAAGAGATTCCATGTGCTCGCGTAGGGCTCCTGCCGTCGCGCGCGGCGCCGGAGCAGGGAGTCTGTCTCCGGGTCTTCCGTAGCGCGCGGCTCCAGCATGGCGCAATTCCGGTCGAAGTGTCTGTCCCCGTTCTCCGCGGCCTCCTGTTCAAAAACAAAGCAGGCGTTCCCGTGAGGAAACGCCTGCTTGCAGGTTTTGTGATGTGTGATGCGTCAGTTTTTCGAGCGGCCCGCCACGCCTTTGGTGCTCTTGGTGATCTCGCGCGCCTTGTTTTTCGGACGCAGTTTGCGTACGGCCTTGCCGGCCTGCCACATCTCGGAATTGCCGATAACGTCCAATTCCTTGGTCAGGAGCTCGCGATAGTTCGGCTTCTTGGCAACGCTTAACACGCGCTTGGTTTCCTTGCCGCTCTTGACGGACTTATACAGTTCCTTGAAGACCGGCAACGTCGCCTTCTTGAATTTCGGCTTCCAGTCCAACGCGCCGCGCTGCGCGGTCATCGAGCAGTTGGCGTACATCCAGTCCATGCCGTTCTCGTCGACCAGTCGGATCAGGCTCTGCGTGAGTTCTTCGACCGTTTCATTGAACGCTTCGCTCGGTGAATGGCCGTTGGCGCGCAACACGTCATATTGCGCTTCCATCACGCCCGCCAACGCGCCCATGAGGATGCCGCGCTCGCCGGTGAGATCGCTGAAGACTTCCTGGTCGAACGTGGTCGGGAAGAGATAGCCCGAGCCGATCCCGATGCCGATGGCGATACAGCGTTCTTCGGCGCGGCCCGTGGCGTCCTGGAACACCGCGTAACTCGAGTTGATGCCGGTCCCGGCGAGGAAATTGCGCCGCACGGACGTACCGGACCCTTTCGGTGCGACCATGATCACGTCCACGTCCTTCGGCGGAATGACCTTCGTCTGGTCCTTATAGACAATGGAAAAGCCATGCGAGTAGTACAGGGCGTCGCCCGGATTCAGGCACTTCTTGATCGTGGGCCAGATCGCGCGCTGCGCGGCGTCGGAGACGAGCATCTTGATGATCGTTCCGCGTTGCGCGGCTTCTTCGACGTCAAACAAGGTCTTGCCGGGCACCCAGCCGTCCTTGCGGGCGCGATCCCAGTCCTGCTTGAATTTCTTGGACTGCCCGATGATAACGTTGAATCCGTTATCTTTCAGGTTCAATGCTTGGGCCGGGCCCTGCACGCCATAGCCGATGACGGCGATGGTTTCCTTTTTCAGTACCTTCTTCGCTTTCGCCAGCGAAAATTCCTTGCGGGTGACCACGTGTTCCTTGGTTCCGCCAAAATCGATCAAAGCCATAACAATCTCCTCTCAAGTGAATTGGGAAAGCGTACATATGCCGGAGATATTCACACGCGTCAACGAGAAACTGGGCGCGTACGGGTCGCGTACATCGAATGAAGATGGATTGCTGCGCGCGAGCCCGCATGATAGCGTGCCGCAATGCAAACTATGCGTTCCGCCGTTTTGTTTCCCCGCACGGCATCTTCTCGTAACGGATCTTCTGCGCCTGCGCGCTTCCTGCTTTGTGTGCTCGCCGTGCTGGCCGTGCTTCCCGCCGCGACGACATGGAGCGGGGAGCCGGAGCCGCTGCGGCCGATGGTCGTCACGGCGCGCGCCTGGCCGGAACACGCGGAGCACCTGCCCGCGTCCGTGGCGACATGGCGGCCGGATACGGACGGCTGGGGATTCGCAGGCGGGTTGCCGGACCTGGCGGAGGAAACCCCGGGCGTGAACCGCACGGCCGACGGGCCGTGGGCAAGCGATCTGTCGATCCGGGGCCTGTCCGGAGACCGCATCGTCGTGACGCTCGACGGCGCGCGCCTGGTGACCGCGACCGATCTGGCGGCGCGCCTGGCGTTGATAGACCTGTCGGTGATCGAGCGGGTGGAAGTGTTCAAAGGCCCCGTATCGGCCTTGTACGGGTCCGGATCGCTGGGGGGTATGGTGAATGTGGTGCTCTCCGAGCCGATCTATCCGGACGAGTCCGACGCGCAGCAGCGCCTCCGTCTTGGAGTTCTGCACAATCCGGACGGCTGGACGGCGCATTACGGCGCGACGCACCGCGCCCCCCGCCAATACATCAATGCCGCGATCACCGCGCGGGACGCGGCCGCCTTTCGCGATGGCAACGGTGACCGGATCCGTAATACGCAATTCTCCGACCAGGCCTTGTCGCTGCGCGTGGGACGCCGCTGGGCGCCGCACGCCGATTCCGATGTGCTGGTGCAGATTCATCGCGGTGAGGATATCGGCATTCCGGGCTCGGGCAGCGCGCCGTTGTCCGCCCGCGCCGACGTCACCTACGAAGAGGCGCGTCGGATACTGGTCGCATTTCACAACCGCCTGTGGATCGACGGCGCGCACTGGAAAACGAGCCGCCTGAATCTCTACTATCAGCAGATTGAGCGCACCGTGCGAATCGATGCATTCCCCGAAGGGCCCTTACGCGAAATCAAGCCCGTCGGCCGGCACGACACGCTGGGCGCGCGCTGGTTGAATCAGATCGAGGCCGGCGACCATCAGATCGGCGCCGGGCTGGAAACTTGGCGCCGGGAATTGGAGTCCACCCGGAAACGGACCTTTGTGGACGGCGCCGTTCTAACCGACCGCCCGTTGCCTGAAGCGAGCGAATGGTCGTACGGAGCGTTTGTCGAGGACCGCTGGATCCTGCACCCGGCCTTGAGCTTGACGGCCGGGGCGCGCGGGGACGGTCTACGCGTGGAAAACCGCGTGACCCCGCAGTGGGAGGCGGAGTCGAAGGATGACTGGAACTGGAATGCGCACGCGGGCCTTCGCTGGAACGCGACGGAGCGGTGGGCGCTGCGCGGCGTCACCGCCGCCGGGTATCGCGCGCCGTCCATCGAGGAACGCTACCAGTTCCTCGCGCTGGGCGACGGCCAGATCAAACTCGGCAATCCCGATCTTGACGCCGAACAATCGCGGTTTGTCGAAATCGGGATGGCATGGAACGAAGATCATTGGTCGGCCGAGATCTCCGGGTTCCATAACGCCCTGCGCAACCGGATCGGCGAGGAACGGGTCGACGAGCAGACCCTGCGCAACGCCAATACCGACCGCGCCCGTATTCAGGGCGTGGAGGCGGAAACCCGCCGGCGGCTGTCGGACGCATGGTCCGCCCACGCGTCGCTGGCTTGGTTGCGCGGGGACGATCGCGGCAACCGGGAACCGCTGCCCGACATCGCGCCGTTAACGGGATCCGCCGGGCTGCGGTACCGCCCCGCACCGGCCTGGTTGGCCCGCGCGCGCGTGGTCTTTGCCGCGCGTCAAGGGCGCGTCCCGGAAGGCGCCGAGGAAACCCCGGGGTGGGGACGCATGGATGCCTCGCTGGCCTACACGACGGAGCGCGGAGCCGTTGCGCACGAAATCCGGCTCGATGTGCTCAATGTCACCGACACCGCATGGAGGAATCATCTCAACACGCATCGGGGGAAACCTGATTATGAGCCTGGTCGTTCCTTGCAGATTGTCTGGGACGCACAATTCTGATACATACGCGGCCAAGTGTATCCTTGTGGGAGCCAAACCTGATGAAAACGAAGAGCGCAGACGCGGAACTCGGCAGTCTTCTGGATTGGGTAGAAGGGATGCGCAAACGCGTGCGTGAAATTGCGCGCGAATGGGAGGGTCGGGAAGGGAACCTGATCATGATCCTCCACGCGATCCAAAACGAATTCGGCTATGTGCCGCGCGGTGTAGCCAACGAATTGGCCCGGGAAATGGGCATCAGTATGGCGCGCATCTACGAGGTGATCACCTTCTACCACTACTTCCGCCTTACCCCGCCGGGCAGTCATACGGTTCAGGTCTGTATGGGAACCGCTTGTTACTTGAAAGGGGCGGAAAAATTGCATGGCGAGCTGGAGCGGCAATTGAAGTTGATGGAGGCGTCCGGCGTTCGAAAAGGAGAATTCCATGTGGAGAACGTCCGTTGTATCGGCTGCTGCGGCATGGCCCCGGCGGTGGTGATGGACGGCGACACACACGGACGCCTTTGCCCGGACGCGGTGAAGGATATCCTGAAGCGGAAACGAGGGAAATAAGATGGCCGGCAAACGACTAACGGCGGTCGATCTGGAAACGTATTGGGCGCAGCCGCCGCCTATGCGGCCCTGGGTCCGGGTCGGCATGGACACCGGCGGCATCGCGGCCGGCGCGCGCCACGTGTATCAAGCGTTGCTGGAGGAACAGGAAGAGGCGCGCGCGCAGATCGATATTCAACAGACGGGATCCCTGGGATTGTCCTACGCCGACCCGATCGTGGTGACGGGAGACGCGTCGGGCCGAACCATGATGTTCGGAGCGATGGATCCGGAATCCGCGCGCGCGTTGATCCGGGATCACGTGCAGGACGGTCACCTGCTCGAAGACCGGGTCATTGCCTCCCGCGACAGGGGGTGCGAACTGAACGGGCAACAGCAGGTCGCGATCCTGGTCAAGGACACCAGTGCCGGGAAGGATGAGGACCGTACCGGCTTCTTTCAGGAACTGATCCGGGAAGAACTCGCCGTCCACGAGCTGGACGGGCGCATCAAGGTGTACCGCGCCATGGACATGGGCCTTTATCAAAAAGGGGTCTGCGTGCAGTTGTTGCCGTCGCGCGTGACCTATGCGCATGTCACCGGCCCCGATATCCGGCGCATCATCGACGAAAGCCTGCGTGGCGGTCGGGTGCTGGACGATCTTCTGCAGGCCGGCGGGGATCCGCAGGAGCGAATTGTCCTGCGCCATTGCGGTCGCATTGATCCGGACCAATTGGAATCGTATCTCCACGCAGGGGGCTATCGCGGCTTGAAACGCGCGCTGTTGGAAATGACGCCGGAAGAAGTCATCGAAGACATGAAGACCAGCGGGCTGCGCGGCCGGGGCGGCGCCGGTTTCCCGACTTGGCTGAAATGGCAATTGACCCGCGAACCGAAGGCCGACCGGAAGATCGTCATCTGCAACGCCGACGAAGGCGATCCCGGTGCGTTCATGGACCGCAGCATATTGGAAGGCGACCCGCACGCGGTGCTTGAAGGGCTGATGATCTCCGCCTACGCCATCGGGGCGGACAAGGGGTTCTTCTACATTCGCGCGGAATATCCGCTGGCGGTCGAACGGGTCCAGCGCGCCATTGACGAGGCCCGCGCGACGGGGTTGTTGGGTCGCGATATTCTCGGCAGCGGCTTTTCGTTCGATGCCGAGGTTCGATTGGGCGCCGGCGCATTCGTCTGCGGGGAAGAAACGGCGCTCATCGCGTCCATAGAAGGCCGACGGGGGAGTCCGGAACCGCGCCCGCCGTATCCCTCCATCAAGGGGTTATGGGGGTATCCCACCTCCATCAACAACGTCGAGACCCTGGCCGCCGTCTCCGTGATCCTGGACCGGGGCGGTGCCTGGTATGCCGGTTTCGGCACGGAACAATCGCGCGGCACCAAAGTATTTGCGGTTACCGGCAAGGTCCGTAATCCGCAACTGGTCGAAGTGCCGATGGGCATTCCAATCCGCACCGTCATCGAAGATATTTGTGGCGGCGCGGATCGCGGCGCCCGGATCAAGGCCGTCCAGACCGGCGGCCCGTCCGGCGGCGTCATCCCCGGCACGAAGATGGACACGCCGGTCACCTACGAGAGCCTGCAGGAGCTCGGCTCGATCATGGGTTCGGGCGGCATGCTGGTGATGGATGAGAGTGATTCCATGGTGGATGTCGCGAAGTTCTATCTCGGCTTCTGCGTGGACGAATCGTGCGGCAAATGCGCGCCCTGTCGGATCGGCGGATTTCAGATGCTGAAACTCCTCGAAAGGATCCACGGCGGCAAAGGGAAGGCGGAGGACTTAACAACCATCCGGGATATTTGTCATTGCATGCAGACCGCTTCTTTGTGCGGCCTTGGGCAGACGGCGCCGAACCCGGTGCTGTCCACGCTGAAGTATTTCGAGGAGGAATACCTCGACCTCATGGAAGCCGGGCAGAACGCGCCCGACCCGAAAGTCCGCGCGGGACGCTGAACGGAAACGGATGGAAAAGGATGAACGAATGATTAGACAGGCCACAATGGTCGAAGCCAGGATCAACGGGCTGCCCGTCAAGGCGCCGGAAGGGACCAGCATTCTCGACGCGGCCCGTCGGGCCGGTGTGCGGATTCCGACCTTATGCAAGCATCCCGACCTGTTGCCGACCGCCGCGTGCGGCCTGTGCATCGTGAAGATCGCCGGGGACCGCAAAATGCCGCGCGCCTGCGCCACGGCATTGCAGAACGGGATGGACATCACCACACACGACGGCGAACTTACCCGAATCCGGCGCACGATCCTCGAACTCATCCTGTCCACTCATCCAAACGCCTGCCTGACTTGCGGACGCAGTGGAAACTGCGAACTGCAAACCCTCGTGGGTGAATTCGGCGTTCGGAACGACCGTCTCGAAAAGCATATCCGCGACGTCCCGTCGGACCATTCGAACGGATCGATCATCATCGACTTTGCCAAGTGCATAAACTGTGCGCGCTGCGTACAGGTGTGCCAGGAAGTCCAGAATGTGTGGGCCTTGTCCATTCTCCATCGCGGCATCCAGATGCGTATGGCGCCGGCCGGGGACATTTCCCTGGCCGATTCGCCCTGCATCAAGTGCGGCCAATGCGCCGCCCATTGCCCGACCGGCGCGATTGTCGAGCACGACGAAATCGCCGCCGTCTGGGAAGCGCTCGGCGATCCCGACACCTTCTGTTCCGTTCAAATCGCCCCGAGCGTGCGGGTCGCGCTCGGCGAGGAGTTCGGCTTCCCTCCGGGCACCAATCTGACCCGGCAGATTTACGCCACCATGCGCCGCCTCGGATTCAAGGCGGTGTTCGACACCAACTTCTCCGCCGACCTCACCATCATGGAGGAAGCCAGCGAATTCGTGGAACGCTTCGCCCACGGCAGGGGATCGCTGCCGCTCATCACGTCCTGTTGCCCGGCCTGGACCGATTACATGGAGAAGAATCACCAGGATCTCATCAATAACTTCTCCACCGCCAAGAGCCCGCAACAAATGCTCGGCGTCGTTGCCAAGACGTATTTCTCGGAGAAGATGGGCATCGATCCCTCCAAACATTTTCAAGTGTCGATCATGCCGTGCACAGCCAAAAAATATGAACTGGAGCGCACCGACGAAATGTTCGCCTCGGGCTATCAGGACGTGGATATCACGCTCACGACCCGCGAGCTCGCGCGCATGATCAAGCAATCCGGGCTCGTGTTCAGCGAGATGCCGGAAGAGGACGCGGATTCCGTGCTGGGCGAATATACCGGTGCGGGAACCATCTTCGGCACCACCGGCGGCGTGATGGAGGCGGCGCTCCGGACCGGCTATTATTTCGTGACCGGCGAAAACCTTCCGCAAGACGGCATCGAGATCATGCCCGTGCGCGGTTTGGAAGGTGTGAAAGAGGCCGAGATCGACATTCAAGGCGCCAAGGTCCGCGTGGCCGTGGCCCACGGCATGGCCAATGTCGACAAGGTGCTCGACCGGGTGCGCGCGGCCCGTGAACGCGGCGAGGAGCCCCCGTACCATTTCATCGAAGTCATGGCCTGTCCCGGCGGCTGCATCGGCGGCGGCGGCCAGCCGTACGGCATCAGCAACGAGGTGCGCCGCAAGCGCATGGAAGGACTGTACCAGGATGATAAAGACCGCGCCCTCCGCTGCTCGCACGAGAACCCTTCGATCAAGCAGATCTACAAGGATTTTCTAGGCGAACCGCTCAGCGAAAAGGCCGAACGATTGCTCCATACGCGGTACAAGCCGCGCAAGACCTACCGCCGGTAAATCGGGGCCGCCTTGGGAATGACCGCACTCGACGCCGCCATCGTCCTCGCCTATCTCGCTGGCATTGCGGGTCTCAGCATCGCCCTGCAACGGCGACGGCACACCGCCGATGTCTTTCTGGCCGGGCGCGCGATGGGTTGGTTCCCCATCGGGTTGTCCGTCATGATCACCTTGTTCAGCGCCGTGAACTTCGTGGCCTTTCCCACGGAGGTCATGGAACACGGGTTGTACGTGCTCGTGTCCCTGCCGGTCTTCGTCCTTGTAGCGATTCCGGTCACGCGCGTCTTCATCCCGTTTTTTCACGGCATGCAGTTGACCAGCCTATACGCGTATCTGGAACACCGGTTCGACCGCCGCACGCGGTTGCTGGCCGCCGGCCTGTTCATCTTCTGGCGTCTGTGCTGGATGGCCACCGCGCTCTACGCGTCCGCCCGGATCCTCGGAACCGTTACCGGGATTCCCTATCAAGCGCTGATCCTCGTGACCGGCGGTGTGGCGGCGCTCTACACGGCCGCGGGCGGTATCCGGACCGTGATGTGGACCGACGTCATCCAGTTCGCGCTGCTGCTGACCGGGATCGGCGGGGCGCTATGGATCGCCATCGCCACGCAAGAGCAGGGATGGACCGGGCTCTGGGCGCAGGCGCGGGCGGCCGGGCAGGCGCGTCCGTTTATTCCGTTCGATCCGGAATTCCTTTCCTGGCGGCCGACCGTCCGCATCACGCTCTGGAGCGGATTGATCGGCACGTTCGTCGCCTTTCTAACCCGGTACGCCGCCGATCAGATGGTCGTGCAACGTTACTTCACGGCGCAGTCCCAGCGGGCGGCCGTGCGCGGATTCTGGTGGAACGTCCTGGCCGCGCTGATCGCCCTCTTGCTGTTGACATTCCTGGGACTCGCTATCATCGGGGCGCAGGGCGACGCGGACGCCCCGGCCATGGCGCGGTTCGGCGCGTTCGTCCGAGCCTTGCCGTTCGGGCTCACCGGCCTCGTTGCGGCGGGCCTGCTCGCCGCGACCATGTCGAGCGTGGATTCCGGATTGAATTCCTGTCTCGCATCCTGGATGACGGACTTTGAAGACCGGCCGACGCGGCAGCCTGCAACGGACTGGCGCCAGGAACGCCGCTATCGTGTCCTCATCGCGTGTCTGACAATCGTTACCTTCGCGCTCGCCTTCGTGGTGGGCCGGACGGGCGACTTGTTTGCCATCGTCAATCGCGTGATCAACGGGGTGGGAGCGCCGCTGCTCGCGCTGATCGTGCTGGGCATGTTCAGCCGCGGCGGCAACGCGCGCGGCGCCTGGATCGGCGGTTGGATCGGCACGATCGCATCGCTGGCGATCAGTTTCGGCTGGGACGGCCTGGCCCTGCACTATTATGCGGTGGCGAACGTGCTGGTCACTCTCGCCGCCTGCCGTATCGCCTCGGCATGCACCGCCCGCCATGATCCCGTCACGCCTGCCCAGCTAGCCTGGACTTGGTACGCCCGCCGTCGGGTCGCTGATTAACGGGGATCTTTTCAATGCCGGAAGTGTCGCATGCCGGTGAAGGCCATGGCGATGCCGTACCGGTCGCACGCGGCGACGACTTCCTCGTCGCGCTTGGAGCCGCCGGGTTGCACGATATAGCGGATGCCGGCTTGCGCCGCATGTTCGATGCTGTCGGAGAACGGAAAGAAGGCGTCGGAAATGAGCACGCAATCGCGCAATGTCTCGGCGCGAAACTCTTTCGGCGTTTTGCCGTACACCTTCTCTGACTCGTAGAGCTTGTCGAGATTCTCACACGCGCGCTCAAGAGCAAGCTTGCGCAGCGAATCCACGCGATTCGGTTGCCCGGCGCCCATGCCCAGTTGTGTGAAGCAGCCGGCCTTGAATTCGCGTACGAGCACGATCGCGTTGGATTTGACGTGTTTGCATGCCTTGATGCCGAACTCCGCGAGCTTGCGCTTCTCGTCGGGAAACGGCAGTTCGGTCGGCGTGAACCAATTTTCAATGAGCCCGATATCGCGATCCTGCACCAGCAGGCCGCCGCCGATTTGGCGAATGGCGGGTCCGCGCGCCGGTGGTTGGACCGGGTGGCGCAGTTTCAGAATGCGCAGATCCTTGCTCTTGTTCTTGAGATACTCCAGCGCGTCCTCGTCATAGTCCGGCGCAATCAGCACTTCGACAAAGCGACCTTTCAAACATTCCGCCGTGGCGAGATCGACCTTGCGCGTGACGGCAATGACGCTGCCGAAAGCGGACACGGGGTCGCCCGCCCACGCCGCCTCGAACGCCTCGGCCAACGTCTGGCCGGTAGCATAACCGCAGGGATTGCTGTGTTTGATGATCGCCACGCCATGTTCGCCGGCGAGTTCTTTCACAGCTTCCAGCGCCCCTTCACCGTCGAGGTAATTGTTGAAGGAGAGTTCCTTGCCGTGCAGTTGATCGGTGTCCGCGATGGCGGCCTCGGTGACCGATGCGTCCCGGTAGAGGGCGGCTTCCTGATGCGGGTTCTCCCCGTACCGCAGCGGCGTGCCGCTGCCGTAGGCCAGAACGAATGGGGGCGCCGCATTCGTTCCGGCGGTCTTTTTCGCGAGATACTGCGCGATGGCGGCGTTGTAGGCCGCCACGCGCGCGTAGACTTTCTGCGCGAGCTCGATCCGCAATTCGGGCGTGGTGTCGCCGTCATTCTCTGTCATGCTTTGCAGCACAAGCGCGTAATCGGCCGGATCGGTGACGACGGTGACCGATTGCATGTTTTTCGCCGCGGAGCGCAACATGGCGGGCCCGCCAATATCGATGTTCTCGACGGCGTCTTCAAAGGACACATCCTCCTTCGCGACGGTCGCCTCGAACGGGTACAGGTTTACACAGACCAGATCGATCGGTTCGATGCCGTGTTCCTTCGCCGTTTGCTCATGTTCCTTGTTACCGCGCAGATAAAGGAATGCCCCGTGCACTTTCGGATGCAGGGTCTTGACCCGTCCGTCGAGCATTTCGGGGAACCCGGTAAGATCGGATACGTCTTTTACGGTTAGTCCGGCGTCGCGCAATGCCTTGGCCGTGCCGCCGGTGGAAAGGAGTTCGACGCCGGCGTTCGCCAATGCGGAGGCGAATTCCACCACGCCGTTCTTGTCGGATACGCTGATCAGTGCTCGTCTAATCTTGCTCATGAGTGTTTCCTTCCCCTCACTGCGGTCATGATTCTTCGACTTGGAGGGCGACGCTCTGCGGAGCCGGGAAAATGAAACCGGACACTGGCCCCTGCGCGGCTCGGCGGGAGCCTCGCCCTCCATATTCAAGTCCTCTGTTTCGAGGGACGACCTCCCGCCTTCGCTGCGCTACGGCGCGGCAAGCCGTGTCGCCCCTTCGTCCTGGACAGGACAGAGCCCGTCCCTCCATTGACTTCCTACAACCCCAATTTCTTGAACGTCTTGTCTACGTTTCTAAAGTGCGTCTTCAAGTCGAACAGTTTGTCCAGATCCTTCTTCTTCAACGCCCCGGCGACCTCTTCGTCCGCCGCCAGTAATGCTTTGAAATCCTCGCCCTTTTCCCAGGCGCGCATGGCGTTGCGTTGCACCCAGCGATAGGCGTCTTCCCGGCTCACGCCCTTTTCGGTGAGCGCGAGCAGGACCTGTTGCGAATGAATCAGGCCGTGCGTCATGTCGAGGTTCACCTTCATCCGTTTCGGGAACACGCGCAGTGTCTTCACGAGGTGTTCGAGTTTGGCGAGCATGTAATCCAGTGCGATGGTCGCGTCGGGCAGGAGCACGCGTTCGGCGGAAGAGTGGGAGATGTCGCGCTCGTGCCACAGCGGCACGTTTTCCATCGCGGCCAGCGCGTAGCCGCGCACGAGCCGCGCCATGCCGCAGAGCCGTTCGCCGATGATCGGGTTCTTCTTGTGCGGCATGGCGGACGAACCTTTCTGTCCTTTGCCGAAAAATTCCTCGACTTCATGCACTTCCGTACGCTGTAAATGCCGAAATTCCTGCGCCCAGCGTTCCACCGATGTCGCGACGAGCGCGAGAGCGGTGACGTATTCCGCGTGACGATCGCGTTGCAGGACCTGGGTGGACAGCGTTGCGGGTGTCAGTTTGAGTTTGCGGCAGACGTAGGTTTCCACCGAGGGATTCTGGTGTGCGTGCGTGCCGACCGCTCCGGATAGCTGGCCGACGCGCACGATCTCGCGCGCGCGTTCGAGTCGTTCGAGGGCGCGCCCGAACTCGTCGACCATCAACGCCATCTTCAAGCCGAACGTCAGCGGTTCGGCGTGAATGCCGTGCGTGCGTCCGATCATCGGGGTGTGTTTATGTTGGCGCGCCTGTGCGGCGGCGGCCTTTCGCACGTTCTTCACGTCGGCGATCAGGATGTCCGCCGCCTGCACCATCTGCACGGCCAGCGCGGTATCGAGCACATCCGAGCTGGTCAGTCCTTTATGGATGAAGCGCGCCGATGGGCCGACGTGTTCGGCCACGTTGGTCAGGAACGCGATGACGTCGTGGTCTACTTCCGCCTCAATTTCCGCGATGCGTTGGACCGAGAAATCGGCGCGTTTCTGAATGCGTTTGAGGTCCGCATCGGGAATCTGGCCGAGGCGGTTCATTGCTTCGCAGGCCAGTACTTCAACCTTCAGCCATGTCCGATATTTGTTTTCATCCGACCAGATGGCGCCCATCTCGGGTCGGGTATAGCGAGGGACCATGCCCGTTCTCCGTGGTTGTGGAAACGATTCCGTGGCGTTTCGCGGGCAGACTAGCAGGCTGGCCGAAGGATGAAAGATAAAACGAATTGCGGATTGAAAAATACGCTTCGATGATGCTTTGATAGTGCTATCGGATTGCAAGGGCGCATCTGCGCTCCGGCGGTCAACAGCCCGTTGGGAAACGCTTGTCGTGCGTGCCCTCCACCGCCTGGCGGCGGCTACGAGGAGGTAGGGCTGTAGTGGAAATGTGTGCCGATGAGATTTTCAACGGGCGGCCTTGGGGTCGTCTTGTCGAAAATGAACGCGGAGTCGGAATGAAGTTTCTTGTTCAACTTGCCTTGCTGGCCGCACTGGGATACGGCGCTTACTACTATTACGAGAACCATATCCTTGAAACACCCGAGGCGCCGGCGCCGGAGGCGGAGCCGCCTCCCGAGCCCGTTACGCATGGTCCGCGGAACATCGCCTGTGCCACTTGCGAGGGAGAAGGGCGTCTCGTTTATGTCGACGTCCGGGGACAGAGTCAGCGGTATTCCTGCCGGATATGCGGAGCCATGGGTTCGCGTTCCATCCTTATTCCGCAGGGTGGTCGTATTTGTGGCGACTGCAACGGAATGGGGCGCGTAGCCACTCGACAAACCCGTCGGGATGCGCGCAGCGGGTATGTGATCGACGCAACGCGCTGCCAGCGCTGTGCGGGAACCGGATTCGTCGTTCCGCGCGTGCCGTCCGGGTGAAGGGCTTTCGATACGAGTGTTGTGTCCCGGAAATAACCTCACATTGGAGGGTCACGCTTCCGCGTGACCCGGACGCGCGGAAGCGCGTCCCTCCAGGGAGAATGTCCGCTCGTAAGCGTCAATCAATAGTGCGAGGAACTTCCGGGGCACAACACTAGAAATCCGCAAACACCCGCATGAATCCGCCTCCAAACCGTGTTCTGTCCACGTTCGCGGCCATGCCTGCCTCGATATGGTACGTGTCTCCGACGAACAGCAGCCCGCCGGCGACCCGTCCCTGCAGGCGCGTAGATGACATACTGCGCTCTTTTCTGGTCCTTCGCATGTCCGCCAGATTGACCATCGCGCGCGAATTCAAATGAATCCCTTCGCGGAGCGGCCACGAACGCCCCACATACAACAGACCGTCGTGCCGATCGTTGAGGAAGGTGGCTTCCGATTCGTTGGGAAAAACGATATCCTCATCAAACCGGATATATGCCGCTCCCGCGCGCAGGTGGGTATCGAATTCCATACGCCGCAGAAATTCCAAAACCAGCATCACATACTCGCGATCGGTGGAAAAGTCGTTGGCGTCGCCGCCCGCAAGACCTTCGCGCAATTGGCGCGAGTACTCGCCTTCCGCCATGACGCGCACCTGGTCCCGTTCGGATAGTTGCCTGCGCACGTCGATTTCGGCCTGGTACTTTTCGAAGCGGAACTGAAACGACTCCGTCGGATTGACCAGGCGCCGTGCCGGGTCGAAGTCGGTATGCAGCCGGACGTCCCAATCGGGCGTTGGTTGAAACTGCGCTTCGAACTGGATATTCGGGGCGCTACGTTCCATGCGTGCGTCGTCCGGGTTCTTGCTGTCGAATACGAAATCGACGAAGAGCCATTGAAGCCGCATGACACTGATGTCGCCGTACCGTTTCAGGGCCCCGCCGATGTCGGCATTTTCCTTATCCGGAAGCGGTTCTCCAAGCAGTTCGATCGACCACTCCCGTGAGAACCGGTATTCGAGTCCCATCGTGAAACGATCGAATGTACCGTCGAAATCGCGATCACGCAGGTAATCGGCGTGGAGCGTATAGGCCGCGCCGAGGGGGTGGCTGACCTTCACTTCCTGGTGCAGATAGAGGTCTGTGCTGCTCAAGGAGCCGGCCGACCCGATGAATGCGTTGGTGGCGGCGCGATACCGGTCCCATGTTTCCGGAAATTGCCGGATCATAGCGCGGTTGATGAAAAACGTGTTGCCCACGTTGAAATCGCGCACTTCAAACTCGTCGCCGCGATATAGCGCGTCGGTGGGGGCCGCGAGAAGCGCCATACACAGCGCAAGAAGCGGCGCCCGTCTAATGGTTCGGGCGTTCATAATGACTATAGATTAGTACAGGTGGGGACGGATTTCTTCCACACAAATTGGCAACACATGCGGAATAGTTGTTGCCAGTGTGGGGGGGCGGTCATTATGCTGTGCCGCTTTCGAATACAGTAGCACGAACACCGCGAGGTCAGTCATGGGTAGAGTCAAGCTTACGAAGAACAAGAACCTGTTGCGCCCGAAGAAGACGGGTGCGGCGAGGCGTCGTCGTCTTTTGGAACAGCGCAAGCGTCTGGCGGCCG
>SKZA01000369.1 GCA_007127595.1 Kiritimatiellia bacterium | reverse complement strand
CAGGTGGATCAGGCCCAACAGGAGGAGTTGCGCGCGCGGGACCGCTGGCTGTCGGCTAGTTCCACCTACGAGCGCCGACTCGATCAACTCAAGGTGACGTTGGGTTTGCCGGCGGACGCGCGGGTGGAATTGGACGGCACGGACTTGCGGCACCTGACCGATGAAATGGAGGCATGGGTAAGCAATCGCCGTTCGGATGAGATGGCGGACGACACGACCGCGACGCCCTTAACCGAGCAGGAGCTGCCGCAGGAACGGATCGAGCCGCAGGACGCGATTCTTGTCGCGCTCGATCAGCGACTGGACATGGCGATTGCCGTTGGGCGCGTCTATGACGCCCAGCGCGCCGTCACTGTCGCCGCCGACGCGCTCCGCCTGCGGGCCGATTTGACGGGATCCGGGCAGGCGGGCGCGCGTCGCGGATTGGGAACGGCGGCCGCGGGCGATGCGCGATTGGACCCGTCCGACGGCGTATACACAGCCGCTCTGTCCGTCGAGTTACCTTGGAGTCGCACGGCGGAGCGGAACGCTTACCGGGACAGCTTCATTGCCTTGGAACGCGCTTCCCGCGCGGTTCAGGAACTAGAGGATCAGATCAAGGCCGAAGTGCGCGACGCCTTGCGGGTCCTGGTACAAGCTCGTGAAAGTATGGCTATTCAAGCCCGCTCCGTTGAGTTGGCGCAACGGCGCGTGGACAGCACGGAACTATTCCTGCAGGCGGGTCGCGCACAAATCCGGGACGTGCTCGAGGCGCAGGAAGCGCTGGTTTCGGCGCGTGACGCGTTGACATCCGCTGTGGTGACTTATCGGCTCGCTGAGCTGCGGTTACAGCGGGATATGGGGGTGCTGGAAGTGGATGATACCGGGCTGTGGACGGAATATACTGAATGGGCGAATGTAGAGGATGCGCCGCCAACGGAATAGGACATGGGCATGAAGGCTAAACATAAGCAAGTGGGTGTCGGGGTTGTGCTGGGCGTTGCGGCCCTATGGGTCGTTGCGCTTGGCATGAATCGGGGCGAGTCCGAATCGGGCGCGTTACCGACGTTCGAAGTGCGGCAAGGACCGTTGACCATCAGCGTGACGGAGTCCGGCACGATACAAAGCCGCGAGCGTGTCGTGGTACGATCGGAGGTGGAAGGACGCACGACGATTCTCTGGCTGATCGAGGAAGGTGTGAATGTGCAAGAGGGCGACCTGCTGGTCGAGCTGGATGCCAGCGCGCTGGAAGAGTCGAAAGTGGATCAACAGATTCGCGTGATGAACAGCGAGGCGGCCTATATCCGCGCACGTGAACAACTGGAAATCGTCAAGAACCAGGCGGAAGCCGATATCTCCCAGGCGGAATTGGACTATCGCTTTGCACAACTCAATCACACCAAATATATCGAGGGCGAGTACCCGCAGGAATTGCAGCGCGCGGAAGCCGATATCAATCTGGCAAACGAGGAACTGCAACGCGCCAACGACAAACTCTCCTGGTCCCGCCGTTTGGCCGATGAAGGATATTTGACGCGCATGGAATTGCAGGCCGACGAGCTCGCGGCTCGCCGATCCGCCATCGATCTTGAGCTGGCCGAGGGCAAACTGGAACTGCTCAGGAAATACACACACGAACAGCGCCTGGAAGAATTGAAGAGTGAAGTGGACCAGAAGCGCATGGCATTGGCGCGTGTGCGCCTGAGAGCTTCCGCCGATATTGTTCAGGCGGAAGCGGATTACCGGGCCAAAAAGTCCGAGTATGAGCGACAGGAAGATCGTCTGCAGCGAATCGTGAACCAGATCGCCAAATGCCGGATCAAAGCGCCCGCTGACGGCATGGTGGTGTATACGACCACCGGTCAGGGGCGGCGCGGAGCCGATGAACCGCTTCGGGAAGGGCAGGAGGTCCGCGAACGCCAGGAATTGATCTACTTGCCCACCGCCGCCGCCATGATGGCGGAAGTGCGCATTCATGAATCCAGCTTGCGCAAGGTGGCCGAAGACATGACGGCGCGCATTCACGTGGATGCTGTGCCCGACCGCGAGTTCCGGGGACGGGTACGGCGCATTGCGTTGCTCCCGGACGCGCAGCACGGATGGCTGAACCCCGATTTGAAGGTGTATCAAACCGATGTCTATATTGAAGGCGAGGCCGGCGCATTGCGGCCGGGTATGAACTGTCGCGCGGAAATTATTATCGATGAACTCGACGATGTGACCTATGTGCCGCTTCAGTCCGTCGTGCGTATCGGCGGTACGCCGGTCGTATATGTGGTCGGCTCGCGCGGACCGCAGCAACGGGTCATCGAGGTGGGGCTGGACAATAACCGGATGATTCATATCGTCAGCGGTTTGAATCCGGGCGAACGTATTTTGCTGAATCCACCGTTGGAGGCTTCGCGACGGCCGGAACCTCCCGCCTTACACCGGGACGCACCCGGAGCGGCCGGCGGCTGAAGGACCGGAGCGCAACGGCGGGAAGGAACGAACGCAGGGATCCGATGGCACACCCTCAACCGGACAAACGGAACGTAGTTATTCAGCTCGAGAACGTGCGGCGCACGTATCAGATGGGTAGTGTACAGGTGCATGCCCTTGCCGGCGTCACCGTTACCTTTGAAGCCGGTGACTTTTGGGCCATCATGGGGGCCAGCGGCTCGGGTAAGAGTACGATGCTGAACCTGTTGGGGTGCCTCGATCGGCCGACGTCCGGCCTATACCTCTTTGAGGGCCAGGATGTGTCGCTCAAGGATGACGATGGGTTAAGCGAAATCCGGTTGCAACGCATCGGGTTCATCTTCCAGAGTTTCAATCTGATTCCTCAGTTGACCGTGCGCGAGAACATTGAGTTGCCGCTCTACTATCAGGGGCAACCCACGGAAGACAGCGCACGCCGCGCTGAGGAATTGGCCGAACGCGTGGGGTTGGCGGACCGTCTCCATCATCGACCTGCGGAATTGTCCGGCGGGCAACAACAGCGGGTCGCCATCGCACGCGCCCTGGCCAATGATCCCGGCATCCTGCTGGCCGACGAGCCCACCGGAAACCTTGATTCGCAAACCAGTGGGCAGATCATGGCGTTTCTGCAGGAACTTAATCAGCAGGGCCTGACCGTGATCATGGTGACGCACGAGGCCGATATCGCCGCACATGCCACCTCTCGGCTCCACATGCGGGACGGACTCATTGATAACGTGGAGCGTGTCGCGCATGCGTAATATTCGGATCATCCGCGATGTTGAACTCGGCTTGAAGAACCTGCTCCTTCATAAGTTGCGTTCCTTGTTGACGACGCTCGGCGTCGTGTTTGGTGTCGCCAGTGTCATCGCCATGCTGGCGGTGGGCGAAGGCGCCAGTCAGGAAGCCTTGGAACAGATTCGGCGGCTCGGCAGCAATGTCATCATTCTGAACTCGGAGAAGCCGACCGAAGAGGCGACGGCGGCGCAGCGCGACACCTTCATGAGCGTATACGGCTTGTTGTATGACGATGAGGCGCGGATTCGTGAGACTTTTGAGGCGGTCCGGCGCACCGTCCCTGCGCGCATCATGCGTCAGGAAGCGCGTGTGGGCGCGCGACGAATGGATTTGCGCGTGGTCGGCACGACACCGGACTGGTTCTCACTGGTCGATCGACCCGTGCTCGCTGGGCGCGTGCTCAAGGAGCGCGATATGGGAGCGGCCGCTCCCGTAGGCGTGCTTTCGGAAGCAGCGGCGCGGCGCTTGTTGGGTGCCGAGCATGCGGTCGGGCAACAGGTCCGCGTCGGAGCGCATGTTTTCGAAGTCATCGGTATTCTGCAGTCCGAAGGCGGTGTGGGCAGCGATCAGCGGCTGGATACGGATGCGGATATCTACATCCCGATTCATGTCTTTCGGGAGCGATGGGGGGAAATTATCGTGCAACGCCGGACGGGCGCGCGCTCGGTGGAGCTGGTCGAGCTGCATCAGATCATCGTGGAGGTGAACGACATCGAGGATGTGGAGCCGACGGCGACCGCCATTCGCGCGATGCTCGAACGTTTTCATCCTAGTGAAGACTATGCGATCGACGTGCCGCTTGCCTTGTTACGCCAAGCGGAGGCCACCAAGCGCACCTTCAATATCGTACTCGGCTCGATTGCGGGCATCAGCCTGCTGGTCGGTGGGATCGGAATCATGAACATCATGCTCGCCTCCGTAACGGAACGTACCCGGGAGATCGGCATCCGCCGCGCCATCGGCGCCCGCCGCCGCCAGATTGTCAGTCAGTTCCTGGTGGAAACCGTCGTACTGTCGTCGCTGGGCGGCTTGATCGGAATTGCCATAGGTATGGGCATCCCCCGATTGATTACCGCGTTTGCCGGCATGCCTACGGTGGTCACGACATTCAGCCTGATACTCGCCGCGGGCATCAGCATGTCCATCGGGATCATCTTCGGTCTATATCCCGCCGTGCGCGCGGCCAATCTAGATCCCATCGTGGCCCTGCGCCGCGAGTGAGGGGAAGTGTTCAGTGTTCGGTGTTCGGTGGTCAGTGTTCAGGAGACGGGACTGGAGGATGGGCTGCGTGGTCCTGTCGAGGAATTTCAGCGGCGCGGCGCTGATTGGGGAGTGGGTAAGAACCCAATAACCCTGCAATACGTTGTCATATCGAGCGTAGTCCCGACCCGCAGATGCGGGGCGGGACGAAGTCGAGATATCTCAATCCGCGCCAACCACTGTCGGTTCTTTAGGAGCGTAACGAAGCGAAGCCGAGACATCTCGGTCCGGGTTGGTGCGGTCCGGGATTTCTCGACTCCGTCCCTCACAGGGCTCGGGACTGCGCTCGAAATGACCATCCTTGACTGTGAAAACTTGATCCGGAGCGCGGCTGTGTCCGACAAAGGAGGATCAGCCGCAGTAATCGCGACTACGCCCTGCGGGTGGTCCCGAAGCGGGACACACCCGCGCTCCAAGGTGAAAGTCTTCCCACACTTGGAAAACCGACTGCAGTCGGAGACCAGACTGAACACCGAACACCGACCACCGAATACTGATTGCGCCGCGCCCGACCCTTATGAGACACTGTCATCCGGCCGCTGAACGGCCCTGAAAGGATTCGATATGAGCACTTTAGGCGATACCAAGAGCATGGCGGTTTTCTGTGATTTCGAGAACATCGCCTTGGGTGTGAAGGACGCCAATTACGCCAAGTTCGACATGCAGTTGGTGCTGGAAAAGCTTTTGCTGAAAGGCACCATCATCGTCAAGAAGGCTTACTGTGACTGGTCGCGCTATCGCGAATTCAAACCTTCCATGCACGAGGCATCGTTTGAGTTAATCGATATTCCGCATCTTCGGCAGTCCGGTAAGAATTCGGCGGATATCCGAATGGTCGTGGACGCGCTGGACCTCTGCTACACGAAATCACATGTCCGAACCTTCGTGATCGTGAGCGGCGATTCCGACTTCTCGCCGCTGGTCAGTAAGTTACGCGAAAACAACAAGGTGGTGGTCGGTGTCGGTGTGAAGAACTCTTCTTCCGATCTGTTGATCGCAAATTGCGACGAATTCATCTACTACGATGATCTGGTCCGCGCGAAGGAACAGGAAAAGGCCAAGACGGCGAAACGACGCGCGCCGGCGAAAAAGAAGACGAGCACGGCCAAGAGCAAGGAGGAAGGCGACGATGAAGACCGCTCGGGCGAGGGGATCGCGCTG
>SKZA01000049.1 GCA_007127595.1 Kiritimatiellia bacterium | reverse complement strand
GGACAAGGCCTGGGGGTCCGTTTCATTGAAGAACGGGAACACTATGCCCGAGGGCTCGGTCGTTTCACGCACACCGCGTTTTGCGCTGTGGACCGGCCCGCCGATCATCCGCGGCGTCCGCCGGACTTCGTCCCGCTCGACGCCTTCTGGCGCAAGCGCGGTTACGAAAAGCAACCGCATCTGCGCACGACCTTCGCCTGGCGCGATCTGGATGAAGAGACGGAATCGCCGAAACCGATGACGTTCTGGCTCAAGCGACTGTAGGGAAGGATTGCTGATTCACCGCCTTTGGCCACCGCGTTAGCGCGTTCAATGTTGAGCGTTGAATGTTGGACGTTCAGCATTCCTGTCCCCGTTAGGGGTCGCGTCTTGTGCGTTGAAGGAGTCCGGATGCATACCGGCTCTGATCCGCAAATGCCTGGTGCGATCGTGACAGGGGCGGGGCTTGCATCTTTCCAGTCGGAAACATTCCAGAAGCGCTGCCTCCGGAGCTTGACGGCCGCCCACGGATGTTGGCACCCTCGTACCATGAAAACAATACGATCAAACATCTGGAATGACCAAAGGCGGCCTCTCACCGGCAACCGTCCCAGAAGTACTTTCTTGTCAGGTTTATTCCGCCTTGTCCTTGCACTTGCCCTGCTGCTGACGGTCGGTTGCGGTGACCGGCGCGAGCCGGACGATGCCTATCAGGCGCCCGCGCTGGAGGTCGAAGAGGAGCCGCCGGTTGCCGATCCGCAGCCGAAGACCATGCCGGGGCTGCCGGGCGAAGGGGAAGGGCTCTACGTCAGCGCCGTGTATAACGATCAGGAAATGGAATTGCGTATCCGTTTTCCCACCGATCAGCCGATCTGGTATCACCAGTATCTGGTTTATCGGGATGGCGAATGGGTCCGGTACGGCTCGGGCAGCGACGGGCCGGACGAGCACGGACTCTACGAAGATCGCATCTCGGTGATGTGGGACGATGGTTCGGTGGCCGGTTTCGATCAATTGGGCGGCTTCGCGACCGTGCACCAAGGCATGCGCAGCACGCGCAGTGCAGTCGACGCGGACGCGGTACGCGAACACCCGTATCTGGGTGAAGAGCTGGGACGCAGCGATGTACGCAAATTCATTGCCGAGTCACGCGATGAGGTTGCGGACCCGGACGAGCTTTGGCGCGCGGTTCGACCCGAAGAGGAGCTACAGGCGTTGCGCGAGGCCGGCACCTTCCTCGATCTATGGCAATGGCGCGCGCACCGTTCTCATCCGGTCGGATACGCCGACAACGGCTATGTGCTCGACTACCGGCACAGCGCCGCCGGACGTTCGATGTATACCGATAACGTGAATGCGGAGACCGGCGAGCCGCAATGGATGTATGACGTCGAGCAGGTCGGCCTGCACGCGTTGCGCTTTGATCAGTTGGTGGCACGGGCGTATGGTCAGGATGATCCCTATTTTCTAAGCGAAACGATCGCTGTGCCCTTTGACCCTGATCATCCGTGGGAAGAGGGAGATGCGATACCACACCGGCTTTTACGGGAATCGGACGGCAGTCGCGGCGCGATCCGGTCACGGGGCGGCTATGAGGATGGCGCCTGGCAGATTGCGCTGACGCGCTCGCTGACAGCGCCGGACCCGTTGGATAGCAAGAGTTTCGCTGACGGGGAACAATATCATGTCGCCTTTGCAGTGCATACCGGCGGGACCGGAGCCAAACATCACCTGGTCGCTGTATGTTGATCCGCTTCGTCAGGCGCTGATGCTGACGGCCATCGTAGTGGGCGTATGCTTTAACGCATTGGCCCTGAAGCTGATCCTTAAATTGTACCAGCAGCGGGGCACCGTGGATGTGAGGGAGCTGCATGATCCTTGACGCATGGCCAACGGAGGATACAGGTGAGGTCTGTCCACGCACCGCCAAGACGATCACACACTCACCCAAAGAATAAAACTTTGCGAGCTTCGCGGGCTTTGCGTTTCCTCCCAAGGCGGATCCGTCTCCGGCGGAAAATTCTTCCGCTTCATGCAACCTGTGGGCTAGCCGCCTGCGATGAGGGCATATAAAATCCCCGCCACGCCAATGGCTGTGAGGAGAAAGACCGGGCCGCGCGGCATCCGACCATCTCGTTCCATCGCCCGGCCGAACATGAAGAAGACCAGCGGATGCACCAGGAACGGCATCGAGAAGACAAAGGGGATGAGGGCGGCCGCCTCATCACCAAACATGCCTCCTTGGGTGGCGGCGAATAGACCGAAATGCGAAATGCTCGACGACACCCCCATCGCCGTGAAGTTCAAGGGGATCCCAGCCGCATGCAAGAGGAGAAAGCCGCCAAAGACGGCACATAACTGCCAGCCGAATGAAAACTGCATCAAGGCCCGCACCTCCACGGCATCCCGGCCATCCGCGCGGCTCATGGCGCGCAGGGCGATGATGGTGAGGACCACACCAATCAAGACCACCAACAATGAGGGTCCCAAATACAGTTGCTCTTGCCGCGCGCTGATGGCCAGGATTGAAAATACGAACACGTGCCCGAAGAACGGGATGTTGATCATGATCGGCGCCCGATTCGCCGCGATCGAGCCGAGATCACCCGCCGTACAGGCGCCGGTCAGACCGGAGTGCGAAAGAGAACCGGCCATGCCCGGCGCCAGATTGCGGGCATGATCGGTCTTGCCAAACCACATCAATAACGCGATGCCACCGAACATCCACACGATTTGCCCAAAGAAGCCGTACGCGAGGAGGGCGTTGACGCCGGTTATTGCAAACGCTTCGGATATGCGTGACCCACCAATCATGAAATTGGCCGCCAGCACTACAGGGATACCGGCGAAAAGGAGGGCGCGAATGGTCGGCCCGAAACGCCAGCGGTACAGCAGCGCACCGAGACCGGCGGACAAGACCATGGCAAAAAAGATCTGTGGCAGAGCGATCCATTGTCGAATCCAAAGCGCAATAGCCTGCGCGGCCAGCAATACCGATAAGACCCCGACCATCTCAGCCAAGCCCATTTTGATATACAGTCGCTTGTTGGCTACCTGGGCCTTGTGATCAATCAGAATCACCGAGCCCACCAACCCGAGATAGGCGATCAGCGGATAGGAGCGGCTCAGGTCGCCGGTCTCGATGCCCATAATCAGGCGATACAGCGACTCGATCCCAACGAGCAGAAAGAAGGAGCGGATAATGAAGATCAATTGTGTGCGGCCCGTCCCCAACACCGTTTCTTCCGAGGAAGGGATCACCATTTCGTCGGGCGGCAATTGAATGCCCCCAATCAGTTTGCGCAACTCCTGGCCACCGACAAAAAAGGTCACCGTCAGCACCACCACCGTGGTACGACTGACCAGATCGATCAACGAGAAGTGTGGCAGCCCCGGCGAGGAGACCCCGCTGGCCGTCATCACATATCCCAGCATCAAGCCGAACACCACGATGATCAGGATGGGGGAATAGCGTGTTCCGGCCACCGTAGTGCGTGCGACCAGCACCATGGGGATGAGCAGAAACAAGGAGAGCAGAAACTGATTTAAGATTTGCAGGTTCGCAATTTGCTCGCTGACGAGAACAAGGTCCATACACACCTCGGGGTTTCATCACGCACGGAAGTACTTCAAGCTCAACACCTGAGTCAAGACTACTGAAGGAGCGGCCCACGCACAATAGAGCGTTTGCTTGCCGTCGGGTTTTACGAGCGTGGTGAATCGAACGTCAAAATGAGGCGCGTACTCAATCTGTGAAACAACCCTGTAAATGGGGGTCGGATCGCAAGAACTCCTCCACCTCGGGCAGACAGTCGCGCGAAGCGAGCACGGTATAATAGTCCTGCTTGATGGAAGGCGCGCGGCGCACGGCCTCCAGCCAATCGGCGCGACGAAAAGGATCTTCGGCAATGGCCGCCCAGAAACCGGTCTCGGCAAATAGGCTGGCAATGGTATCCGCGTTGCGCTCCTGTAATAGACTAACCAGGTAGGTGGCGACACCCACTTGCAGGCCATGCAGCCGCGGCGACCCTCCGAGCGCATCGAGGGCATGCGAAATCAAATGCTCGCTGCCACTCGCCGGACGTGACGATCCACACACTTCCATGGCGACACCGTTTAACATCAAGGCAGTGGCCAGCAAACGTATCCCTTCCAGATCCCGACGCGGTCGGGCAATGAACTGGAAAACCGTGGCATCCGAAAGCAACGCGGCGAAATCATCTACGGGCGAACCCTGGGCATGAAAAGCCAATTTCCAATCCGTCACCGCTGTCAGTTTAGACACGAGGTCACCCACGCCGGAGAGCCAAAGGATTTTCGGAGCGGCCAGACAGACTTCCGTATCAACCACCACCCCAAAAGGCATCGCCGACGGTAACGATTTGCGGCGCCCCTCAAGCGTCAAACTTGATTGCGGACTGCAAAATCCGTCGTTGGAAAGCGAGGTCGGCACCGCCATGCAGGGCAACCGATTTAGAAACGCCACATACTTCGCGACATCAAGCGCCTTGCCGCCCCCGCATCCGATCACCGCGCGGGCCCGGGCGGGTATACGGGGGAACAGCTCACGGGCCTGCTCGAACGAGGCGTCCTGGACGGGCCAGCAATCCAACACCCGTATGCCTTCTTTGCTCAACCCCTCCTTCAGCCGTTGTAATAATTCGCTCTTCAGGTCGGCGCTATGCAACACCGTAACGTCATGGAACGCGTGCCGCTGCGCGTACAGGCCAATCCGGTCGAGGGCGCCCGGCTTAATCCGCACCAATGAGGGGATGGCGATTTGGGTGCGCTTCATGTGGACTCCAACAACTGGTCGGCGATCTGCGACCATCGCTCAAAGCGATGATAAGCTGTCCCTTGTTGGCTGAGCTGATCCGCCAGCCAGCCGCGGGCAAAACAATGCGATGGCTTTACGAGAGACGCCGGCGCGAGATCGGGACGGCCATCGCCCGCGAAAACGGCATCGGCATCCTCGGCCAGCGCCGCCTGCATGATGGCGGACTTATCGATGCCGGTCTCATACAGGTAGTAAGGCGACTCCACAGGGCGCTCAAGCACGAGGCCGGTTTCCGGAGCAAACGTGCCGGGATTGGCGTGTATCTCCAATCGGACACCGGCTCGATCCAGCAAGCGCTCGATATACCAACGGCAACCCGCCGAAGCGACGACAATCTTCCAGCCAGCCGCCTCCAAGCGAGCCAGCGCCTCGGGTAATGCCGGATCAAGTTCCATTGCGTCGAGTATGCCATCTATTCCCTGCCAGTCCGTTCGTATAGATGCGAAGATGCCAGCCACAGCGTCAAAATGTGTTTTGCGGCCGGCAACATAATCCTGCCAGTGATCGTAGTCATCCGCTGATGCTAGATTCCGCCGCGCCAACTCGAAGAAATCATACTTCGTCATCGTGCCATCGAAATCAGATACCAGCATTTTTTGTGGTCTAGTGGACATGGCTTAGACGCGAGTATATCGGTCTCCCGCCCGCGGCTTGTCAAGCGCGTTCAGAAATTTGCTCCACGCATCAATCACGCGGTCTTGATCAACAGAAAGGCGATCATCCGTATGTAGATCAGTTTAAGTAACAGTGTAGCCGCGCGATGACAGATCAGCTAACCAAGTCGCAACAGCAGCCTCAGTATTTGCGGCACGACCTGAAAGGGCACAGCGCCGGCGGCAGCGTCTTCCACTGAACCGGACGTCGCCACGTCCATGGCAGGACAGTAAAACAGCCAGCAGCCCGTTGATCCTGTATGACCGAACATCGCAGGTATGGGAACCAAGGGAGTAAACAGACGCGGCACACGGAAACGCATCATCCCCATCGCGTATTCGATCGGCCAGTTCGGAGAACGCAGCGCTGCCCGGTCCATCGGAAACCCGAAACGGCGCCAAGGGCTCATCATGGCGGCGAGCGTCTCAGGTTTGGCAAACAGTTCGCCCTTCATGAGCCGCCTTATGAACTTCATCATATCCGGCGCCGTACTGTAGATTCCGTTGACCGATTGAATCAGCAACGGGATGTGCAGGGGCAAGCCGTTGGCGCGTAGCACCATGGAGGACGAAGCAGGCGCCAGTGGCTGGCTTTGATCGAGAAAGTAGGTCTGACACATGTGAAACGGCTTGTAAAGCATCCGGGCATGAACCTCATGCAAAGGCAAGGCCGTCGCTGCCTCGATGATCGCGCTCACAAGTATGAAATTCGTATCGGAATACCGAATTTTTGGACGCTTCCCGGCCACATCCTGCGGTGGGAAGTGCGGTCTGAGGCGATCACGCACATGCCCAGCCAGTTCTTCGATGGTCAGGTTCCGGTCGCCTTCTTCAAACACAATTTCAGCAAGGCTTGAACCTCCTTTGGGGTAATCTTCAAACCAATCAGCCAATCCGGAGCTGTGGGTCAACAGATGCCTGAGAGTGATCTCTGCCGTCCGATCACGTCCGCCATACCGATGCAATCCCCGCGTTACGGTTTCCGGAAGGTAATGGCAAATGGATTGTTCGATATCCAGCTCGCCGCGCTCTGCAAGCATCATTACGATAGTGGCATTGTAGAGCTTGTCGATGCTCGCAATGAAATAGGGGGTGCTCTCAACGACAGGTTCCCCTGTCTTCGTTTCTCCTGTAGCGCCTGTCCATTGGAAAGAATGGCTCGGGGCGTCAACGGCAATAATGGCCTGTTTGCCTTTCCTGCTCTTTACAAGTTCGTGCAACACATCGTCGAGTAACGCCCTTACGAGCTCTGCATTTTTCGGCATCAGTCCGCCCTCTTCGACAGATCTTTCCACAGCAGGTGAATATCCAGATTGTTCTGTCCAAAAGGTCGTTCCCCGTCCACGGAAAACTCCCCCACAGCAACGGAATGAAGGCACTGGAAACCAAGCTTTTCATGACACCTTCGTGAACCCGTGCTCGTGCACTCCGAAAATACATGGGCGAACTCCCGGGCGGTTGCATGCTCGAGCGCCGCTTGCAGAAGGTTTGTCGCGATCCCTGCGCCCTCGTAACCGGGGGCCACCCCCACAGCGGCTATATGCAGGCATTTGCCCGCTTCCGATCCTATCCGCTGCTTTACAGGCTTACGGATTTCTTCCATTAGAGCCGTCACAGCTGAAACCACTTCCATTTCCTTTTCCGAAATATTTTCCGGTACCTGCTGGTTGCCCTCCGCGACCGGATCATCGCACACGATAAACCCGACGGCCTTGTTCGCCGCAGGACGATCCCGTGCCACCCAGCAAAACCCCTTCGAAATGGGATTGCTGTGCGCACCGCCGTACATGCTTCGTGCGAACGCAAGCATGCGATCCTTGCTCAAACCAAAACATCTTGTTAGAGGCTCCCGATCATAAAAGAGATCGATATACAGGCGCAGCACGGCGTCCGTCTCATCAGGATGCGCTTGATCAATATGAATATCGCTTCTGTCTTTTTGCATGGGCCTCATCTTATTTCTGCGACAGCGTTGATCCATTCGGGGCGGATCAACGGTTCTTCTGGAGCAACAACAGTTTACACATGCCAATGGGCCTTATTGGCATTTTTAGAGCCTCTTTTCGGTATCGAAAACACGCTGTACGCAGCGGTTATGACAGGGTGACAGAGGTCACGTCTAGACATATAACCTTTCTCGCACTTTCTCGTGCACTCTTTCTCGCTTTCTATGCGCTGCCCGCTCGTTCAGGCGTTTGCCACAGCGTAGTAGCCCCATGCATAACGTTCAATGTTGGATGTTCAGTGCTCCCCTGCCCGCCGGCCCTATCTATTCCGATGCAGGGAGATCAACGTCAGGTCATCGGGCAAAGACAGCAGGTTGGAATGTCGCAACAGGTGGACCTCGAGATCCGCCAACGCTGAGCTGCCGCGCTCAATACGCGCCTCACGCACCAACTCCCGGAATCGTTCTTCCGACAACGGCACGCCTTCACGGTCCTCAATCTCAAAGGCTCCGTCCGTATAGATCAGCAGGCTGTCGCCCGGATCGAGACAGGCACAGGCAGGTTGGTACAGCGGGTCGGGCAACAAGCCCAGCCCCGGACCCGACGTCCTCATCGTTTCCACCGTTCCCCCCTCACGAACAATCAACGGCGCCGGATGACCGGCGCTCGCACAAACCAAGGCCCCGGTGCCGGCCTGATAGACCATGTGTAACGCGGTAGCGAAGTACCCCATCCCCAGTCCCAGGAATTTTTCCACACGGTGACTCAACCAATCGAGATAAGCGGCCGGCTGAGCCGCACGTTCTTCGCCCTCATCCCACAAGGCGCGCAATTCCATTGCGTAAAGGGCTGCGGGTACGCCGTGACCAACGATGTCGGCCACAAAGAACGCGTATTGATCTTCGTCGAGGCCTTCTACCCGATAGAAGTCGCCGCCCACTTCGTCATGCGGCGTATAGCGAATACCAATACGCAACCGCGGATCGGGCCCCACATACATTCCCACCGCCTCGCGCTGTATGGCCCGCGCCCGGTCCAAGTCTTCAAATTGGGATGAGAGATCACGAAAGACTTCGATTCCCCCGATCACGTTGCCTTCGCTGTTACAAAGCGGGGATACCGATACTTCCACCGGCACGCGTCGGCGATCCCGCCGCTTCGCAAAAATAAGGTGCGGGGTAAGACTTGTCTGTCCCGTCACCATCGCTCGATGCAACGGACAATGTTCCTCTCCACACAAAAGGTGCCCGTCCTTATCCACGTGGCACAGGACATTGTCGCGACAGCATTTCCCAACCACATCTTTACGGCTCCAACCGGTGATACGCTCCGCCGCGCTGTTCCAGAATACGATACGGCGATCGAGGTCGGTGATATACACGCCATCGGGAAGGTTATCGAGAATCGATGCGGAAGGAATCGCATCGAGCTGCAATTCGGCGCTTGAACAGTCCGTCTTCATCAGGGGGAATAAATTGACACATTATATATTCTACCCATACCAAACGAAGAACGATATAGGCCACGCACAACTTCAGTCCTTCCATTAGTGTGCCCTAAGGACGCTGGAATCGTCTGTATACCCGGACAACGCGGAATTCAGGAACTGGACCGTGTTGTCGTCGACTTGGGCGATCCCTGGTGTGGTGTCCCTGAAGAATCCCCATATCTCTTGGCTGTTCAGGGACGACACGGAGGTCGTCCCTCCAACAATCTGCCTTTGTTTTCTGGAGCAACGCCACGTCCCCTCCGATATTCGAGACAAACGGCAGCCACATTTACAAGAAACTTCCGGGACACGACACTCGTATCAGTTGCTGCAGCTCGGCATGGATCGGGGCCAAGGTCCGGCTCACAACGTCTCGCGCACGAAACGCAATACGCGGTCGACCGTTTCCTGCACATCAAGGCCGGTGGTGTCGATGACGAGTTCAGGGCGGGTCGGTTCCTCATAGGGGTCGTCGACACCCGTAAAGCCCTTGATCTCACCGCGTTCCGCCTTCGCGTACAGCCCCTTCGGATCTCTGCGTTTGCATTCCTCAATGTCACACTTCACATAGATCTCCATGAAGGCCTCTTCAGGGAACAGCGCGCGCACAAAGGCGCGATCTTCCTCATAGGGCGCAATGAAGGAACAAATGACCATGTGCCCGGAATCGTACAACAATCGGGCCGCGTGGCCAATCCGGCGGATGTTTGTCATGCGGTCCTCGCGCGAGAATCCAAGGTCCGCGCATAGCCCATGCCGCACGTTGTCGCCGTCGAGACGGAATACCCGCCGGTCCTCATCGAACAGCGCCCGTTCCACGCATCGCGCAATGGTGGATTTGCCGCTGCCCGACAGGCCGGTCAGCCAGATGCACAGCGCGCGATGCCGATTCTGTTGCTCGCGTTCCGCATGCGTCACGAGGCTTTCGTCCCACGTTACATTTGTGGCGGCCACCCGCTGAATTTGTGCTTCCCCTTGTTCGCGGCGCAGTTCGCGCAAGGTCTCTTTAGTCGTGTACCGGATCATCCCCGCGGCGACGGTTCGGAACGTGGCCGGATCAATGAGAATGAAACCTCCGGTCTCGCGATTCCGATCGTAGGGATCGAAGAAGAGTGGCTGCGATGTGGTGAACCGCACACGTCCAATCTCGTTCAAGGCCAGTTGCGTCGCCTTCTCGCGATGCAACGTGTTGACATCCATTTGATATAGAATCTCATTCACATGCGCCTTGCACGTCCGGGTGGTATGCTGCAGCAGGTAGTCGCCGGCCTCCTGCATGGGCGTCGTCTCGTCCATCCAACACACGTACGCGTCGAATTCCTGGTCGATCACCGGCAGGTTATGGCTGCGCACAATCATGTCGCCGCGACTGACGTCGATTTCATCCTCCAGCGTCAGCATGACGGACTGATGCGCAAAGGCTTCTTCTGCGCGGCGTGCGCCGACATACAGTTCACGCACGCGGGAATGGAAAAGGGACGGCAGCACCGTTACCTGTTCGCCGACCTTGATCGAGCCGGACGCGATGCGCCCGGCAAATCCGCGAAAATCCTGATGGGGTCGCAGGACATACTGCACAGGCAAACGGAAATCGACGAGGTTACGCGAGCCCGTGATGGTGATGTCCTCCAAAAACGGAAGCAACGGACGCCCCTCAAACCAGGGCATACGGCCGCCCGCCTCCACCACGTTATCGCCTTTCAACGCGGAGATCGGCACAAAGACCAAATCATGAATATTCAATTTTTCGGCGAACGCGGCATACTCGTCCACCAGTTCGCGATAGCGCTCTTCCGAGTAATCGACCAGATCCATCTTGTTGATGGCCACGACCACGTGGGGAATCGCCAGCAACGACGCAATGATCCCGTGGCGCCGGCTTTGCGGGAGAATGCCTTTTCGCGCGTCCACGAGAATGACGGCCAAATCCGCGGTGGAGGCGCCCGTGACCATGTTGCGCGTGTACTGTTCGTGGCCGGGCGTATCGGCGATGATGAATTTGCGTTTGGGCGTGGCGAAATAACGGTAGGCCACGTCGATGGTAATCCGCTGTTCACGCTCGGCGCGCAGGCCGTCGGTCAACAGGGCCAGATCCACGGTTTCCTCGCCGCGCAATCTGCTCGCGCGTTCCAGCGCCTCCATTTGATCCTGAAAGATCTGCTTGCTGTCGTACAGCATCCGGCCGATCAAGGTGCTCTTGCCGTCATCCACGCTGCCTGCCGTCGTGAAACGCAAGAGCTCGCGCTCTTTGGCCTTGTGCGGCGCCATCAGAAATACCCTTCCTTCTTGCGGTCTTCCATCGCCGCCTCGCTGCGCCGATCATCGGCGCGCGCGCCGCGCTCCGTGACGCGCGTGGCGGCTATTTCCGCGATAATGTCCGCCACGTTAGACGCCCCGGACTCCGTTGCGCCCGTACAAGTGGCGTCGCCAATCGTGCGGAACCGAACCCGCGCCGTTTCCCAGCGCTCGCCTTCCTGCAAGGCGATGCAGGGGGAACGGGCCAAGATCACTTCGTCGCGCCGCACGATTTCGCGTTCATGCGAGAAGTACAGGGACGGCATGGGAATATCTTCCTGCTCAATGTATTGCCACACATCGAGTTCTGTCCAGTTACTGATTGGAAAGACCCGGAAATGTTCGCCGGGCCGCTTCATCCCGTTGAAGACGTGCCAGAGTTCGGGGCGCTGGTTCTTCGGATCCCATTGCCCAAACCGGTCGCGCAGGGAAAAGAAACGCTCTTTCGCCCGCGCCTTCTCCTCGTCGCGCCGCCCGCCCCCGAGGGCGGCGTCGAATTGAAACTCTTTGACGGCATCCAGAAGGGTCACGGTTTGAAGGGCGTTGCGACTGGCGTTCGGGCCGGTCTCCTCCTTCACACGTCCGCGATCGATGGAGTCCTGCACGGTACGGACAATCAGGGTCGCGCCCAGTTGCTCCATCCATGAGTCCCGATAGTCCAAGGTTTCCTGAAAATTGTGGCCGGTATCGATATGCATCAAGGGGAAAGGGATCTTTCCGGGATGAAAGGCCTTCCGGGCCAGATACGACATGACAATCGAATCCTTGCCGCCGGAGAAGAGCATGACCGGACGCTCGAATTGCGCGGCGACCTCGCGAATGACATAGATTGCCTGCGACTCCAACCATTCAAATGTGTTCATCCGATACGCGTTCATACGATGCGCGCCCGTGCGTCGATCATGAACCAAGGGTTCAGTAGCTCTTCTTTATTATAGGTCAAGGGCTCTTCTCCGGGGTGGGTTCGCACCGGTATACCGCAAGCCGCGCACACGGCGTGGCCGGCGGCCGTATCCCATTCCATGGTCGGCGCAAAGCGCGGATACACATCCGCCGCACCTTCGGCCACAAGACAGAGTTTGAGCGCACTGCCCGCGGAAATCAATTCCAGTTTGGGATGCGCCGCGCGCAACGATTCAATGAAGACGTCGGTCTCCGCATTGCGATGCGAGCGACTGGCGACGACAATCAAGGGGCGATGCGACTCCCGGTGCCCGGTCAACGGCAATGCCTTGGCCCCTCGCACCAGGGCGTCCCATGTGCCGGGCGGTTCGCCCCCCGGGTCTATCTCCAGCCGGTACGCGCCCAAGCCCACCGCCCCCAGCCAGCAACGATTCAGCGCCGGCGCATGGACCACACCCGCCACCGGCGCGCCGTCCTGTACCAAGGCGATATTAATGGTGAACTCATCGTTGCGCTTGATGAACTCCTTCGTGCCGTCAAGCGGATCGACCAACCAGCAACGGCTCCAGCCGCGCCGCGCCGCATATGGGATATCGGCCGCCTCCTCGCTTAAAACCGGAATCTCCGGGCTATCACATGCGAGGCGCTCCGCGATGACGCGATGCGCCCGCAGATCCGCCTCCGTCAAGGGCGATCGATCGGCCTTCCATTGCACGTCCACCCGCCCCTGATACACATTCATGACTTCGCGGCCCGCCGCCAGCGCCGCATTGACGGCGACATACAGCAACCGGGTCGACTCGTCTTCTGGTAGTATGGAATTCGTCATTTAGCGCACCATCAAGGCGGAGATCCGGATCGCCTGTGAACCGTTCACCATTCCCGCGCACATTCCGTGACGACTTCGCCTTCCAGTCCGGCAAGGACCTCGCGCACGGTCTTTCCCGCGCCGGGCAACACCAGGTCGGGGCGGACATCGGCAAGGGGCTGAACAACAAACCGGCGTTGTGCCCAGCGAGGATGCGGCACAACCAAGCCGCCGCTGTCGATGCATTCCGTGCCCGCATAGAGAATGTCCACGTCAATCGTTCGCGGCGCGTTACGATCTTCCGTGCGACGGCGCCCCATCTCGTATTCGAGCGCGTGAAGACGGTCCAACCATTCGGCGGGCGAACAACGACTGTTCACTACCAGGACGGCGTTCATAAACTTCAGGTCCGCGTACTCCGGAGCGACCCCGACCGGCTCGGTTTCATAGAGGGGGGATTGCCCGACGTAGTCCGTGTCGGGATACGCCAGGATACGCCGCTTGGCTTCCTTCATGTGAGCGACGAGGTCGCCCCGGTTGCTGCCCAGACTAAAACCAATTTCCATGCCGCCTCCTGACGCCTAATCCGAGGTCCCATGCATTTTGGAGGGTCACGCTCTCGTCCCGCCGTAGCCTTGCGGAGGCGGATCCGCGTGACCCCGGACGCGCGGAAGCGCGTCCCTCCATAACCGAGAGAGGAATCAAGCTTAACACGAAGCTATATCCCCAGCACATCGCGCATGGAATAGAGGCCGGGCGGCTTGCCGTGCACCCACGCAGCGGCGCGCAAGGCGCCGATGGCAAACGTATCGCGGCTGGTCGCGCGGTGCGACAGCTCGACGGATTCGCCGTCTGTTGCAAACAGCACCGTGTGATCCCCTACATAATCGCCCGCGCGCACCGCATGGAAACCGATCTCGGTCGAGGGGCGCTCTTCCTTCTCGATCCCTTCGCGGCCATGGCGCGCCACGGCGTTCAAATCAAGGTCCATGCCCGCCGCCACCGCGCGCCCCAGCCCCAAGGCGGTGCCGCTGGGTGCGTCCTTCTTGCGGCGATGATGGCGCTCGACGATTTCGACGTCATACCCGCGCTCTTTCAACGCACGCGCTGCATCTTCAACAAGCTTGAAGAGCAAATTGACGCCCAGGCTCATGTTTGGCGCCATGACGACGGGGATCGATTCGGCCGCTGCGCGCACGGCCGACAGCTCCTCTTCGTTCAAGCCCGTTGTCCCGATAACCCACGCGGTGCCCCATTCGGCCATGCGCGGCGCGTTGCCCGCAGTTCCTTTCGGGTAACTGAAATCGATGACCACGTTGGCGGACGGCGCAACGGCGGCAAGGTCGGCGGTAATCAGCACGCCTGTCTCCGCCCCGCCGGCGGCCAGCCCGGCGTCCTTCTTCAGGTCCGGCGCATCCCAGATATCGATCGCGCCCGACAACTTCAGGTCCGGCACGACATTCGCCTGCAAGCAGCGAATGATCGCCTTCCCCATGCGCCCTGCGGCGCCGATGACTACGGTGTTAAGCATTTTCGATTTTCGATTGGTTATGAAACCGGTGGTTCTTACTATCACCCACCGATTAGCTTCCCTGCATTCTTGTGGAGGGACGACCTCCGTGTCGTCCCTATTCGCCATCCACACCGAATCAGGACGGGACAGAGCCCGTCCCTCCATGAGCACGGATTATTCCATGCCCGGTCGCGCATTATAGCAATTTCACGTGCGCCAACGTCTCCCTCAACTTCTCCTTCTGCGCATCCGTCATGGCGCACAAAGGCAGTCGATAGACTTCCTCCATCCGGCCCATCATGGCCAGCGCGGCCTTAACCGGGACCGGATTGGTGTCGATGAAGAGATCGGTAAATAGCGGATGCAATTGTCTGTGCAGGGCGCGCGCTTCCTCCCAGCGCGCGTCCAGCGCGGCGTGGACCATGTCGGCGACCTGTTTCGGGGCCACGTTGGCCGCCACGCTGATGACACCGACGCCCCCGACGACCATCATCGGTAAGGTCAACCCATCGTCTCCGGAGAGCACGGTAATGTCACACGCGCCGACATATTGGCTTACACGATCCACGTCGCCCGCCGCTTCCTTGATCGCCACAATGGACGGATGCTTTGACAACTCCACGACCGTCTCCAGCGTGAGTTCACGGCTCGTACGGCCCGGAATGTTGTACAGCACCACGGGCAACCCCAAATCCGCCACAGCGGTGAAGTGCTGAATCAATCCGTTCTGACTCGGCTTATTGTAATAGGGCGTGACCTGAAGACATCCGTCCGCACCCGCCTCTTTGGCATGGGCCGTAAGTTCCAGGGCCTCCGTTGTAGAATTCGCGCCCGTGCCGGCGATGATCTTGATGCGTTTCGCCGCGCGCTCGACGGTGTACTCAATGACGCGATTGTGCTCCGACATATCGAGCGTCGGCGATTCGCCGGTCGTGCCCACGGGCACCAATCCGTCCACGCCGCCCTCGATCTGCGCATCGATCAGACGGCCCAACGCGTCGTAGTCCACCTCGCCTTTGCGGGTGAACGGCGTGACAATGGCGGTATAGGTTCCTTCAAACATTGCTACCCATGCTTTTCTCAATTGGTGTGCCTGCCCGATCGGACCGCCCCTCGTAGGGGCTTCGCTCGCGAAGCCCGCTGTACAGGCCCTGTGGCACTTCACTTATCTAACAGATCGCCCCCACTGTATCGGTTGCGGGTGCGCCCCGCAATACGGATTTTGGACAGGAATTTGGAACAGAAGGACGCAAAGAATAAGAATGGCGAATTTCCAATGATTGCCTGCCCGCCGCGCGACCAACCAAACGTATGGTGCTCACCCCATGTCTGAAAGGGCGTACCGGACAACGATCCAGCGGCAGGCGGGGAAAACCGGGCGCCACTTTCTTCCAACGATTGGAAAAATCGACGAAAAATCTTCCAACGATTGGAAAAAACCGCCCCAAAAGTTCCAACGATTGGAAAAGTGACCCGATTTCGCTTCCAACGATTGGAAAACGCGCCTGCGCACGCCGGTCACCATTCCGGAATCGTTTCGCCGCGTAAGAGGTCGTCCCACGTTTCGCGCGCACGCACGAGTTCCGCGCGATCGCCCTCGACCATGATCTCCGCGGCGCGCCCGCGACTATTGTAGTTGGAGGCCATGACGAAACCGTACGCCCCCGCGCTCAGGACGGCGAGCAGATCGCCCTCCTCCACCGCCGGCAATTCCCGTTCGGCGGCCAGAAAGTCGCCGGACTCACACACGGGCCCCACAATATCGCCGAACAAGCGCTCGATCGTCTGCACGACGGGAATGATCTCATGATGCGCCTCATACAATGCCGGCCGAATCAAATCATTCATCGCCGCATCCACAATGATAAACGTCTTGGACGGACTGTCCTTCACATACTCCACGCGGGTTACGAGGATGCCGGCGTTTCCAGCGATGAATCGTCCCGGTTCCATCCCCACCTCAAGCCCAAGGTCATGTAGCAACGGGAGGACGGCGGATGCGAAGTCGCGCGGGTCCAATGGATCCTGTTCGGCCTTGTAGGAGATCCCGAGCCCGCCGCCGATGTCGAGGTGCCTGAATGTCGGCACATCCTTCTTCAACTGTTCACACATGGGCCGAACCTTTTGGAGCGCCTCGGTATACGGCGTCGGCGTCATGATCGGGGACCCCAAGTGCATGTGCATACCGACGACCTCCACCCCGGCGAGTCGCAGCGCCTGCTCGTAGGCGCGCTCCGCCCGGGTCAGATCCACGCCGAACTTGTTTTCGGCTTTCCCCGTACTCGTATACTTGTGCGTCTTCGGGTCCACGTCGGGATTCACGCGGATCGCGATACGCCCCTTCGTGCCGACCGCTTCCGCGCGTTCGGATATGCGATGCAACTCCGCTTCCGACTCCACCGTAAAAAACTTGATGTCTTCTTTGAGCGCATAGTCTATTTCCGCGACCGACTTGCCCACTCCGGCGAAGACGATTTTTTCGGCGGGCACGCCCGCCTTCCGCGCGCGATACAATTCGCCGCCCGAGACCACGTCCGCGCCGGCGCCCTGATCCGCCAGCGTGCGAATCACCGCCAGATTGGAATTGGACTTGATGGCGAAATAGATGTGGGGCTTGACCGACTTCATCGCGTCGGCTAATGCGCGGTATTGGCGAATCAGGTGTGAGCGGCTGTAGATATACAGCGGCGTGCCGAATTCATCCGCCAACTTCGCCACCGGCACATCCTCGGCGCACAGTTGCCCGTGATAGTATTTGAAATGACTTTGCATAATCGTCACAACTTCCAGGAAGAACCGCGAATTAACGCGAATAAACGTTAATAGGAAACTCTCTTTCTCCTCTATCCGCGTTCATTAGCGTCCATTCGCGGTTCACTTCTTCATCGCCGCGCGGATGCGCAGGCGCAGCGCGTTGAGCTTGATAAAGCCCTCCGCATCTTTCTGGTCATACGCGTCGCTCGCTTCAAACGTGGAAATCTCCGGGTCATACAGCGATTTCTCGGCGCGGCGCCCGACCACGGTGCAATTCCCCTTATATAGCTTGATGCGTGCGGTTCCGTTAACCGATACCGCCGCCTGATCCACCGCCGCCTGCAACATCTCGCGTTCGGGCGCAAACCAGAACCCGTTGTACACCAGTTTCGCGTATTGCGGCACCAGACCGTTACGCAGGTGCATGACTTCGCGGTCCATGGTCAGTTGTTCGACGGCTTCGCGCGCGCGATAGAGAATCGTGCCGCCCGGTGTTTCGTACACGCCGCGACTCTTCATACCGACAAACCGGTTTTCCACCAGATCGATACGCCCCACGCCGTGTTTGCCGCCCAGCGTGTTCAACGTCAACATGATGTCGAGCGGGCTCATGCGCTTTCCGTCCACCGCCACGGCGTCCCCCTTCTCAAAATCTATGACCACCTCTTCGGCCTCATCCGGCGCATCTTCTGGAGCGACAGACAGTTTGAACATGTCCTTGGGCGGCTCGGCCCACGGGTCTTCCAGGATCCCGCCTTCGAAGCTGAGGTGCAGCAGGTTGCGATCCATGCTGTACGGCTTCTTCACCGTCACCGGTACGGGGATGTTGTGCTTCTTCGCGTAGTTGATGAGGTCGGTGCGCGAGTTGAACGTCCATTCGCGCCACGGGGCGATGACTTTGATATTGGGTTCCAACGCGTAAGCGGTCACTTCGAAGCGGACCTGATCGTTGCCTTTACCGGTTGCGCCGTGGCTGATGGCTTCCGCATTGTTTTCGCGCACGATTTCGATCATGCGCTTGGCGATCAGCGGACGGGCGATGGACGTGCCGAGCAGGTAACCCGACTCGTAGATCGCGCCCGCACGGATCATGGGGAATACGAAATCGCGCGCGAACTCCTCGCGTAAATCGTCGATATAGACTTTCGACGCGCCGCTGTTCTTTGCCTTCTCGTCAAGGCCGGTCAGTTCTTCTTCCTGACCGAGGTCAGCCGCGAAGGCGATGACTTCAGCCTTATACTCGTCCAACAGCCATTGAATGATGACGGAGGTGTCCAAGCCTCCCGAATACGCCAATACCACTTTCATGCTTTCGTTCCTTTTTTGCCAAGCGC
>SKZA01000025.1 GCA_007127595.1 Kiritimatiellia bacterium | reverse complement strand
CTGTGTAGCAGCAATTCGATCCAGAACGAGGGTTCCTTGTCGGCCAGGTTTTGGTCGGCCAGCTTTTCCAGCGCTTGCACGAGCGGTTCCGGGGAGCCGGTGGCGCGCACGGCGTAGGCGTCGGCGGCGAATTCGCGCCGGCGCGAGTACGCATTGCTCAACGGCATCGTGATGAGCGAGAAGATGAACAGCGCAAAGATGAAGATGGGAAACGCGCCGATATCGCCGATGTGCTCAAACCCGAATCCGTCCGCGAGCTCTTGCAACACGCGATGCGCAATGTAAAAGCCGAACGCGGCGAGGGCTGCTCCAACGCCGATCATGCGCCACATATCGCGATGTTTGAAGTGGCCGACTTCATGGGCAAGGACGGCGATGATTTCGTCTTTCGAGTACTTGTCGAGCATCGTGTCGCTGAGAATGATGCGGCGCGTCTTGCCCAGTCCGGTCAGGGCGGCGTTGGCCGTTTCCGTCTTCTCTTCCAGGCCCCAGCGGTATACGCCGAGGACTTCGATGCCGGATTGCTCCGCAAAATCTTGTACGGCCTGCGTCAATTCGTCGTCATCGAGCCGTTCGAATTTGTGGAACAGGGGCATGATCCAGACCGGCCAGACGGCGGACAGGACGACGGCGAGCAGGACGTAGAGCGCGGAGGTCCACGCCCACCACCAATCGGGGGAGGCGTGCAGCAAGGCGTACACGATGCTTAAAAATACCGTGGTCAGGAGCAGTTCGATGACGAGTTCCTTGAGGTAATCGGCGAGCCAACTATTGAGCGGTTGCCGACTCAGTCCGTAACGATGTTCAAGATAATAATCGTTATAGAAGGACAAGGGGAACATCAGGGCAGAGAACGCGAAGAGGGTGACCAGGACGTAGACGGCGTTGGTCCACCACCACTGATCTCCGAACCGGCTTTGCAGTCCGGACGCCAACTCGGCCGATGCGCCGGAGAACAGATACCAGCCGAGCGCGATGACGGTAATGACAATGCGCACGACGAAAAGGCGGTTATGAATCGCTTCGTATTCACGCGCTTGTTGGGCGCGATCCGGTTCGGGCGCATGGTCGTCCGGAGGGGGTGACGGCTGCTGGTCGTCCATGGCCGCGCTCAGAGATTCTCGGTCACACCGAGAATCTGGAGAATGCGATCGAGATCGTCGGTGGAATAGTAATCGATTTCGATGCGGCCCGGGACCTTCTTGCCGTTGCTCAGCGTCTTGCTGGCCGTCAGGCGCACGCTGGTTCCGAGCGTTTGATGCAATTGATCGGATAGATGGTGCAGGTGCGCCGCGGGAATGTCCACGCGTTCGGATCGCGGTTTGCGCGGCGGTTTGCGGAGCCGCTCGACGATGCGTTCAAGCGCGCGGACGGAAAGGCCCTCTTTGAGGACGCGCCCGGCCAGCAGTTCCTGTTCTTTCGGAATTTCCAGGCCGAGCAGCACCTTGGCGTGACCGGCGGACAGGCGGTTTTCGCCGATCATGTCGCGTACGGGGTCCGGCAGGGTCAGTAGGCGCAGGGCGTTGGCGACGGTGGCGCGGCCTTTCCCGACGCGGTCGGCGATCTGTTCCTGGGTCATGCCGAATTCGTCGGCGAGCGATTGATAACCTTCCGCTTCCTCGATCGGGTTGAGGTCTTCGCGTTGCAGGTTCTCGATCAGCGTGATCTCGACGGCTTCCTTGTCGGAAACGTCCATGAGGATGACGGGGACGTCCTTGAGTTCGGCTTCCTGCGCGGCGCGGAACCGACGTTCGCCGGCCACGAGCTGGTAGCCGTCTTCCACCTTGCGGACGAGCAGCGGTTGCAGGACGCCGCGATCGCGAACGGAGGAGACGAGTTCGTTCAGGGCGTCCGGATCGAAATGACGGCGCGGCTGCCACGGGCTCTTATGAATCTGGCTGACCGGGACCAGCGTGACGCCGCCCTGGCCGTCCGCGTCCCCGGTGGAAGGCGAGGGGGTGTCCTTGATTAATGCGCTTAAACCGCGCCCCAAGCCTACATGTTTAGCCGACATAACGTTCCACTCCTGTTCCAATGGCCGTGTTTACGGGATCGGGCGACTGATCGTCAAGTACCGGAAAGAGAGCGTACTGTGTAGGGACGGTGTCTGTCAGCTTAAAACGGGGCGCGGGGCTCTCCGGTGCCGCAGCGCGTATTCACGTAGCTGCGTAAGTCATTGGCTTAATAATGACGAAGTACCCAAATACCCAAGCACGAAAACGCCTGAAACCCGAATAACGAATGTAATCCTAGCGCGTTGGGTGGCGCAATATGCTGACGCGCAACGCGATGCGAGCATGGAATCAATAGGTGAGCGCCACGCCGGGACGAATGGATTCGAACTTAGGGCTTCGGTTTTCATTCGGGCTTGGGTATTTCGTCATTCGTTATTGATCGGCAACAGATTGTGATTCTTCATGAATCAGCCCTGCCGGTGTCGTCAACGCGGGGATTGTTGCTTGAACGAGGCGTGTTATTGGTTTAGCTCTTCAGGAGGGAGGTTTGCGGTTCGCGTAGGGGAAATGCTGAAGCGTTCTCGGGGGATGCCCCCGATTTACCATACATGGCCGTACGCTTATAAAAGCTCGCTCCTGAACGACTGTGAGCAATACGGAGGAATACAAGACAATGACTGCTACGACGAATAAGAAGCTTCTTACGTGGGTTGATGAGGTTGTTGCCATGTGTAAGCCGGACCATGTGGTCTGGTGCGACGGCTCGAAGGAAGAATATGACCGGATGGCCAACAGCCTTGTGAAAGGCGGCACCTTCGTCCGCCTCAATGATGAGCTACGTCCGAACAGCTTCTATTGCCGGTCCGATCCCGCGGACGTGGCGCGTGTGGAGGAATTCACCTTTATCTGTTCCGAGAAGGAGGAGGATGCGGGGCCCACGAATAATTGGGCCGACCCGAAGGTGATGAAGGAGAAGCTGCGCGGTTTCTACGATGGCTGCATGCAGGGGCGCACGATGTTCGTGATTCCTTATTCGATGGGCCCTATCGGCAGTCCCATCGCCAAGATCGGAGTGGAATTGACGGATTCCGCGTATGTCGTTGTCAATATGCATATCATGGCGCGGGTGGGCACGAAAGTGCTCGAAGTGCTCGGTGACAGCGAGGACTTTGTGCGCGGGATTCATTCCGTGGGCGCCCCGCTGAAGGAGTCCAAGCAGCCGGACGTGCCGTGGCCCTGCAATGCGGATAACAAATACATCACGCATTACCCGGAAACGCGCGAAATCTGGTCGTACGGATCGGGATACGGCGGTAACGCCCTGCTCGGCAAGAAATGCCATGCGTTACGCATCGCCTCGGTACAGGCGCGCGACGAGGGTTGGATGGCCGAGCATATGTTGATTTTGAAGATCACGTCGCCGGAGGGCGAGGTGAAGCATATTGCCGCGGCGTTTCCGAGCGCCTGCGGCAAAACGAACCTCGCCATGATGGAGCCCACCTTGCCGGGCTGGAAGGTCGAGACGGTGGGGGACGATATTGCGTGGATGAAATTCGGGAAAGACGGGCGGTTGCACGCGATTAATCCGGAAACGGGCTTTTTCGGCGTGGCGCCGGGCACCAGTATGGCTTCGAATCCGAATGCGCTTCGCACCTTGCATGCCAACAGTATTTTCACCAACTGCGCGATTACGCCGGATGGGGATATCTGGTGGGAGGAAATGGACGGAGACGAGCCTGAAGAGTTATATGATTGGTTGCGCCGCCGTTGGACGCCGGGTTGCGGCCGAAAAGCGTCCCATCCGAATGCGCGTTTCACGACGCCGGCTAGCCAGTGCCCGGTGATTGCCGCGGAATGGGAGCATCCGGGCGGTGTGCCGATTGACGCGTTCATGTTCGGTGGACGCCGTGCCACGACGATCCCGTTGGTAACGGAGGCGTTCAATTGGGAGCATGGAACGTTTCTGGGCTCGGTGATGTCATCGGAGATGACCGCCGCGGCGGCCGGCACGGTGGGGACGTTGCGCCGCGATCCAATGGCCATGCTGCCGTTCTGCGGCTATCACATGGGCGATTATTTTGCGCATTGGATCAAGATCGGGAAGACCGGCGATGCAGCCAAATTGCCTCGCATCTTCTACGTGAACTGGTTCCGAAAGAACGAGGAAGGCAAGTGGCTATGGCCGGGCTTCGGCGAGAACGGGCGCGTGCTCAAATGGATATTCGAGCGTTGCAACGACACGGCCGACGCCGTGGAAACCCCGTTCGGCTTGGCGCCGGAGAAGGGCGCGTTGGATTTGTCCGGGCTGAACCTGCCGGAAGAGGACGTGGACATGCTGTTGCAGGCGGACAAGGATGGATTGCGCGAGGAAATCAGCGACATGCGCAGGCATTACGCGAAGTTCGGCGACAAGATGCCCTCGGAACTCGTGGCGGAACTGGACGCGCTGGCAGCACGGCTGAAGAAGTGATGCAAAGATCGGTCTTGGAGGGACCCCGACCGCTTCGCGTCGGGGCGTCCGGAGCCCGTTGATAGAGCCTCGGCTCACCGGGACGGTTCGCCCTACCCGTTGGAGGCGATCGTTAATGGGTAGGGCGAGGCGTCCCGCCGAGCCGTTTTGAAGCGCCATGTGCGTTTTCTTGCAACAGCCTGGGGACGCGCTTCCGCGCGTCCGGGTCACGCGGGAGCGTGACCCTCCACGGGGTGGGCGCCATCAATCATGCCGCACAATATCCGCGCCGAGTGCGCGCAGGCGCTCGTCCACGCGCTCATAGCCGCGGTCGATGATGTGCGCGTTCTCGATCACGCTCTTTCCCTTGGCGCACAGGGCCGCGATCAGCAGGGCCATGCCCGCGCGAATATCGGGCGTGGCCATGTGCGCGCCGTGTAGTCGGGCCGGACCTGAAACCAGCACGCGATGCGGATCGCACTGAACAATGCGCGCCCCCATGGCGATCAGTTGATCGACAAAGTACATCCGGCTTTCAAACATCTTTTCAAAGAACAGCACTGTCCCATGCGCCTGGGTGGCCAACACGATGGCGACGCTCAGCAGGTCGGATGGGAAGGCCGGCCAGGGACCGTCCTCGATCTTAGGAATGGCGAATCCCACGTCCGACTCCACGCGCATGGCCGGTTGGGGGCGAATGTGCAGCGCGCCTCGACTGACGCGCCACGGCACGCCAAGACGGGTGAATGCGCGTTCGATAATGCGCAACGAGTCGTTTGGGTTCCCGCAACGGATACGGAGCGATCCGCCTGTTGCGGCGGCCGCGGCCGCGAAACTGCCGACCTCTATATGATCGGGTTGCACCTCGTGTTCCGCGCCGCGCAGCGTCTTGACGCCGTCGATGGTCAGGCGATTGGTTCCAAGTCCCTCGATTCGCGCGCCCATTTTGATCAACAGTGCGCCGAGATCCTGGACGTGGGGTTCACAAGCCGCGTTGTAGAGCGTGGTGCGGCCCGGCGCGAGGACGGCGGCCATAAGGATATTTTCGGTAGCGGTGACGCTGGCCTCATCGAGCAGGATGTCCGCCCCTTTGAGGCGGTTGCGCTTGAGGGTGTAGGTGCGCCCCGCGCGCACCGAAATGCCGAGCGCTTCGAGCCCGTCAAAATGGGTGTCGATGCGGCGTCGTCCGATGACATCGCCTCCGGGCGGGGAAAGGGTCAGGCCGCCGTGTCGCGCGGTCATGGGCCCAGCCAGCAGGAT
>SKZA01000359.1 GCA_007127595.1 Kiritimatiellia bacterium | reverse complement strand
CCATCGAAGCCGACGTGCGCTGGCTCGGATTCGACTGGGGCACGCACCACTATTTCGCGTCCGATTACTTCGAGCAACTATACCACTACGCCGAAGAACTGATCGAGAAAGACAAGGCCTATATCTGCACCCTGTCCCCCGAAGCATTCAAGGAATACCGGGGCGTGCCCACCCGGTCCGGCAAGGAAAGCCCGCATCGGAACCGTCCCACGCAGGAAAGTCTGGACCTGTTCCGCCGCATGCGTGCCGGAGAATTCGCCGACGGCGCATACGTCCTGCGCGCGAAGATCGACATGTCCTCGCCCAACCTGCACATGCGCGATCCCGTCCTGTACCGGATTAAACGGGCCCACCACCATCGCACGGGCGACGCGTGGTGCATTTATCCGACCTACGATTTCGCGCACGGCCTCTCGGACGCCATCGAAGGAATCACCCACTCCATCTGCACGCTCGAATTCGAAGTGCACCGGCCGCTCTACGACTGGATTCTTGATAACGTCAGCGCGCCCTGCCATCCGCAACAAATCGAGTTTGCCCGACTGAACCTGACCTATACCGTAATGAGCAAACGACGCTTGTTACAACTGGTCCGCGACAAACAGGTCGATGGGTGGGACGATCCGCGTATGCCCACCATTTGTGGCATGCGCCGACGCGGTTATACGCCTGCGGCCATTCGCGCGTTCTGTGAAACGATCGGGGTGACAAAGTATGACAGCACGACGGAAGTCGCCCTGTTGGAGCACTGCGTGCGCGAAGACCTGAACAAACGCGCCCTTCGCCGCATGGCCGTTTTGGACCCGCTCAAGGTTGTCATTACCAATTTCCCCGATACGTCCGCCGTCGAGGTGGACGCGATCAACAATCCCGAAGATCCGGAAGCAGGCACACGCAAACTGGCGTTCACAAAGGAAATCTATATCGAGCGCGATGATTTCGCCGAGGAGCCGCCGCCCAAATTCTTCCGGCTCGCGCCCGGCAAGAGTGTCCGCCTGCGCTACGCGGGCTTCATCACGTGCGAGCGCGTGGAACATGATCCGGACACCGGACACGTCGCGGCCCTGCATTGTCGCTGGGACCCACCGGACACCAAAGTGAAAGTAAAGGCGACCATTCACTGGGTGTCCTGCGCACATGCGCGCGAGGTCGAGGTACGCCGTTACGACCGACTCTTCACCGTACCGGAACCGACGGAAGATAAAGAGGCTGACTTTACCGCCCACCTGAATCCTGAATCGCTCACATGCCTCAAGGGATACGCCGAACCCGCGCTGCTCGATGCGCAACCCGGCGAATGGTTCCAATTCGAGCGCACAGGGTACTTCTGTGCGGATAGCAAGGATTCCCGGTCCGGCGCGCCCGTGTTCAATCAGACCGTTGCACTGAAGGACGTTCGCGCGAAGAAGGGGTGAGCATGGAAAGAACCCAACCGGTGTGGGGTTACAGAAATAACCTCACGTTGGAGGGTCACGCTTCCGCGTGACCCGGACTCCAAGGGGGATGTCCACCTCATACACATTCATCAATCTTTGCAAGAAACGTCTGAAACGCCACACCCGCGATTATTTTTGATTCTCATCATCCGACAAAGCGCTTACCCTTCCCGGTATGCATCGACGTGATTCATTTGATGTAATGACCGGCTTAATGGCTGTTCTCGGGGACGCGCTGGCCATTTATGGCGGCATCATGCTCGCCGTATGGATTCGCTTTTTCAGCGGCTGGGTAGCCTTCGAAGAGGAACTGCCCCCGCTGGACATCTACTGGCAAGGGGCCGGGGTCGCCACGCTCATCTTTGTACTCATCTTCGCCGCGCTCGGCCTGTACAAGCGCCCCCAGTTGGGCACGTTCGGCGACAAGATTCCGCGCATCGCGCGCGCCTGTCTCTGGAGTATCGGCCTGGCTATGATACTCGCCTTTGCCATCCGCACCGACCCGCCCTTCTCGCGTCTTGCCACCGGCATCGCCTTTTTTACCGTCATGGGTCTGCTGACCATCGAGCGCCACATCCTTTTCAAAATCGAGATTGCGCTTGCCCGGCGCCAGCAGATACGGAACCAGGTCACGATTCTCGGCACGGGTGAAAATGCCGCCCTCCTTAAAGATGCGCTCGAAAATGACCCGCGCCTGCGCTCCGAAGTGACGGCCTTTCTGTCCATCGGCGATGAGCCGCGCGATCCACGCATTCCGCCCGAAATGGTCAAAGGCTCTCTGGACGATCTTCAGGCGCACATGCAATCCGGCGCGACCAACCACATTATCCTCTCCCAAATGACCATCAGCCATCCGGAAATGGTGGACATCATTGTCAAATGCGAACGCGCCATGATGACGTTTCACATCGTGCCCGACCTGTTTCGCATCCTGACCAGCAAGGTCGACATCTTTAATGTGGATGCAGTGCCCCTGCTCGGCATGGGCAAGTGGCCGCTCGATTATGTCGGGAACCGCATGCTAAAACGGGTGGAAGATATCGCGGGTTCACTCCTCGGCCTCATCTTGAGCGGCCCGCTCATCCTTGTCCTCGCCCTTCTCGTTAAGCGTTCGTCGCCGGGTCCCGCCTTCTATAGGCAGGAGCGGTGCGGAGAAAGCGGGAAACCGTTCACGATCTACAAATTACGCACCATGCCCGTGGACGCGGAAGAGCAGTCCGGACCGGTATGGGCGCGGGAAGATGACCCGCGTCGCACCCCGATCGGGGCGTTCATGCGCAAGTACAACCTTGACGAGTTGCCTCAGTTCTGGAACGTGCTCAAAGGGGACATGAGCCTCGTCGGACCGCGACCGGAACGACCTCATTTCGTCGAACAATTCAAGGAAGACATCGGCAGCTATATGTGGCGGCATATTTACAAGCCCGGCATGACCGGCTGGGCCCAGGTCAACGGGTTCCGGGGCAATACCAGCATTGAGGAACGCATTAAACACGACCTGTTCTACCTCGAGAACTGGTCGCTCGCGTTCGACTTCAAGATCCTGGTGAAGACGTTCATTGCACGGGAAAACGCGTATTGATTCGGGGTTCAGTCCGGCCTCCGACCGCAGTCGGATATTTCGAGCATGAGAAACCTCGCTCATCGGAGCGCGGGTGTGTCCCGCTTCGGGACCACCCGCAGCGGGTTGGTCGCTATCCCTGCGGCTGGTCCTCCTTCGTCGGACACAGCCGCGCTCCGAAACAAGATTTCACAGACAAGTTCTGAACTCACGAATAGCATTTCCATGCCCGCTCGGGTCTGTGATAGAAACGAGTCATGAATGGGACGCCATCCAACCTCTGGCCGCCGCGCGGACTGACGGGTCTGCTTGTACGCGTCTGCCTGCGCGACGTGGATAGACCCACCACGACGGATGCGCGCAGCCGCATCGGCCACTTGCAGGGCATCGTCAGTATCGGCGTCAATGTCGCGCTCTTCCTCATCAAGGGCGTTCTCGGCCTCTTACTCGGCAGCGTGGCCTTGCTGGCTGACGCCGTCCACAGCCTTTCAGACGTGGGCAGCAGTCTCGTGGTCGTTTTCGGGTTTCTTTGGGCCCGCAAACCGCGCGACTCCAAACATCCCTTCGGCCACGGCCGCATTGAATTTATCACCGCGCTCGTGGTCGCCGTTCTATTGATCGTCATGTCGATCGAATTTGCGCGGGTCGGCTTTGCGCGTATCCTCGACCCACAGATCTATACGGCTCCGTGGTGGATGATCGTCGCCGTCGCCGGCACGATGCTGATCAAACAGTGGGTATCCGTCTTCGCCCATACATTGGCGCGCGCCACAAGTTCCCAGGCCCTGCAGGCGGATTACTGGCATCACGTCGCGGATGTATTGAGTACGGGCCTGGTCGTGCTCGCGTTATGCGCGTCGCGCGTCGGTTGGAGCGGCGTGGATGGTTGGGCCGCCATCGGCGTCGCCCTTTTCATCTTGTACACCGGCATTCGGACGGCGCTCGACGCCATCAGTCCCCTGCTCGGCGAGGCGCCCGCTCCGGAAGACGTGGCGCGCATTGAACGCGCCGCACGCTCCATACGCGGTGTGCGCGGCGTGCACGATCTCATCCTGCATCAATATGGCGATGACCGTCTCATGTCCCTGCACATCGAAGTGGACGCGGGCAAGACCGCGCTAGAGGTGCATGACATCGCCGAACAGGTGGAGAAACAGGTCGAACATGTCATGGGCGGAAAAGCCATCGTACACGTGGATCCGGTGGATCGGACGCACCCGCAATACACGGAGGCCGAAGACGTCATGCGCCATGTCGTCTCCGATCACACCCAACTGTCCGAGTTTCACGACCTACGCGTGGACGGCCCCGCCCATAATCTCACGCTATCCGTCGACGTCGTCGCCGTCCTGGGCACCCGCGAAGCGGATTACCCCGATATTGAACAACGCGTGAAAGACGCCATCCTGACCGCCATGTCCGGCATCGACGCCGTCGAGGTAACGGTCGAAACGGGTTATCATCCGAAATAACGGCTTAGATTCGCTATGTGCCATGTTCCAGCACGCGCGAATCGGATTGTCAAATTTCCCCGAAGGAGTAGGCTTTTTCAAGCAACGGGAATTTACCCGTTTTCGGAAAGGATGTGATTATGACGGCACGCACGGCACAAATCAGTCTAATTTCTGTTCTCCTGTTCGGAATGGGGTTTCCCGCCGAGGGTGAGATGCGTACATGGACCAGCATCACCGGCGCCGCGGTTGAAGCAGAGTTTGTGGAGCAGCAACTGGATAATGTCGTGTTGCGTACCGGCGAAGGCGATTTGTTGGAGATTCGCCTCAACCAGTTGAGCCGGGACGATCAAATCTATGTGGGTTCACAACGCACAGCAACCGTTGGCCGGCCCCAACGGCAAGCGTCTGGAAACGCCGTGCCACCGGAGATTCGAAGAGTTTTCGGAAACCGCTTGGTCAACGCCGAGGGACAGCGCATATCCGCCGCGGAATTGCAGGGCAAGAAGATAGGCCTCTTCTTCTCTGCGCAATGGTGCCCACCGTGCCGGGCCTTCACCCCGCGCCTCGTTGAGGCCTATGAAGAACTGAAAGCGCAGGGCAAACCGTTCGAAGTGGTCTTTGTCTCTCATGACCGAACGGAAGACGATATGTACGGCTATATGCGCGATTACAAGATGCCGTGGCTGGCCATTCGTTACGATGATCGCCGACGCACGGAATTGCGGAGCGAGCATAATATTGCCGGCATACCCTCCCTGATCATTGTCGACGACACGGGCAACGTATTGTCCGCCAACGGTCGCGCAGAGGTGTCCAGCCGGGGCGCCGACGCCTTCGATCATTGGTAGGGTATTCGAGCAAGAGTGGCGGAACACGTACCCGCCCCACTTTCCCGGATCCACTTACTCGATCTACTTAAACGGTTTCCGGGCGAGCTCATTTCTCCCTCGTTATGCAGCGTGTCAGAATCAGCCTTGCGTTCCCACGACACAAGGTCGTGGGGGCGCATAAGATACGACAAGGGCACCCCTACACGGCGAGAAATGCGGGTTAACAGCTTACGCAACCCCCGTTTCGGAATGTTGAACTCAGGACAAACGGCCGTCAGCAAAACGGCCCGGAAGGATTGCTCCTTCCGGGCCGTTTGTTTTTGTTCTACTCCGTATCAGGGAGCGGTCGTCTGGACCAAGCGATACACACGAAGCACGTCCTCAGGATCATCGTCACT
>SKZA01000039.1 GCA_007127595.1 Kiritimatiellia bacterium | reverse complement strand
GCCATGGCAAAATGTCCGAAAGGATCGAGTCGGCTCGCGCGTTTGCGATCCATATGATCCAGCGGATCGAATCCCTTGACTTCGCAGGCAAAGCGCGTTGTGTGGTTGGCGGTGTCGAAGGCGGTAATCGGGCCCGCCCCGCTGCGCCCCTCTTTGAGGGCGGCCCAGAAATCGGGTATGATATTGCCGATGGGGGTAACGGCGCCCATGCCGGTAATGACGACGCGTTTTCTAGTGATAGTCATGAGTACGTCCTGTGTGCTGATGAAGTGGTTGGCTGTGGGTATCATGTTGGCGAGGAGCCGTCAATCTCGCGGCGGGGGAGTTCGTCTTCACGAGTGTTGCGTATTTATGGTCCCCACGGCCTTGCGCCGTGGGGGAACGAAGTTGTACTGTTTCGCCACCGTTGACTCTAACGCGACTGAATGGAGCGAGAAGGAGCGCCAAGGCTTTGTCCTCGCTCCTGTTCAGACTCCATTCTGCCCCGCCTTGCTCTTACTCCAGCTTCCCGCCCCCACGGCACAAGGCCGCGGGGAGCGTCGCGAATCCCTCCCCCGGTTGGAAATATCCAATCCCGTGTCGTATCTCACTGACATTCAATCCGATTCCAAAGACCAAAAATCATCCCTGACGGTGCACGGATTCCGGTAGTTGTGGTGTCGGAAGCGGCATTGTATGATGCTGCCCGTTAACAGAAACGAAAGCTTTATGGCCGGTCCTTATCTATCCCAGACACAGCAACAGCGCATGCAAATGGTGCTGGCGCCCCAGTTGCGTCAGTCGCTGGAGTTGTTGCAGGTGCCGATGCTCGAGCTGCGTACGTTGGTACAGCAGGAACTCGAACAGAACCCCACGCTGGAGGAGCGCCCCGTTGATAACGAGCAGATCGAGGTACAGGAACCCGAACTCGAACCGAAGGATGAGGCGGTGAAGGACTTCGGCGAGGAGTACGAAATGCTCGCGCAACTGGACGACGACTGGCGCGAATATTTTCGTCAGACCGCCACGCGCACGGGCGTGTCGAAGGATGAAGAGGAACGGCGCAAACACCTGATGGATTCCATTCAGCAGGCGGAATCGCTCCAGGAACATCTCCTGCGCCAGTTGGCCCTGACCGGTCTGTCCGATGAAGAAACGCAGTTGGGCGAATTGATCATCGGAAACATCAACGAGGACGGATATCTGGCCATCACGCTGGAAGAGTTGGCGATTACGACCGGCGCCGCCAGAGAACAATTGCAGCGGGTACTCGACGTGATCCGCGAGTTCGACCCGATCGGCGTGGGCGCGCGCGACCTGAAAGACTGCCTGCTCTTTCAGATCGAACGCGAGGGAAAGGGCGATACGCCCGCCGCGGACGTGGTGCGGGATCATCTCGATGCGTTGGCCGCGCACAAGTACGCGCAGATTGCGAAGGCGCTCAAATCGTCCGTGGAAGAGGTGCAGCGCATCGCGGAATACATTGCGACGCTCGAACCGCGCCCGGGCCGACGTTTCGCGTCCGACACGGCGTCGTACGTCGTGCCGGAGGTGGTCGTGCAGAAGGTGGACGGGAAGTATATCATTTCCCTGAACGACGAGCAGATCCCGCATTTACGTATCAGCAAACAGTACCGTCAGTTGATGGAGTCGGGCGACGCCACGCCCGACGTGCGCCGCTATGTGCAGGAAAAGATTCGTAACGGCGCTTTTCTCATCAAGAGCATTCACCAACGCCAACAGACCATCCGTAACATCGCCGAACAGATCGTCAAGGTGCAGAAAGCGTTTATGGAACACGGTGTCAAGCACCTGCGCCCGTTGACGATGTCGCAGGTGGCCGACGTGCTCGGAATCCATGAAACAACGGTCAGTCGCGCCGTCTCCGGCAAGTACATGCAGACGCCGCAGGGCATCTACGAAATGAAGTACTTCTTTACGTCGGGGTACAAGACCGCCACCGGCGAAACGGTGTCGAACAAGAGCGTCAAGGAACGCATTGCGGAGTTGATCGCCGGCGAGAATCCGTCCGCGCCGCTGTCGGATCAAGCCATTACCAATCGCTTGAAGGAGGAAGGATTGGCGGTAGCGCGCCGCACCGTTGCCAAGTACCGCGAAGAATTGAAGATCCTCCCCTCGCACATGCGCAAGGGATATTGATACGCGCGCCATGTCGACTCAACCCAATCTTTATGATCTGTCCCCCGACGCGCTCACCCGGCTGCTCGCCGACTGGGGCGAACCGGCGTATCGCGCCAAGCAGATCTATCGTCATCTGTATGTGCATCTGACCTCCGATCCGGCGGACATGACCGACCTGTCCAAAGCCCTGCGCGAGCGTTTGGCAAAGGAAACGACGATCGGGAATTTGCAGCAGATCAAGCTATTGACCGGCGACGACGGCATGACGCGCAAGGTGCTGTGGAACCTGCCGGACGGCTCGCCGCTCGAAACCGTGCTCATGATCTATCCCGACCGCGCCACCGTGTGCGTGTCGTCGCAGTCGGGTTGTCCGATGCAATGCGTATTCTGCGCCACGGGCAAACTCGGCTTCCTGCACGACTGCACGCCAGGCGAAATCATCGAGCAGGTCATCTGGGCCGAACGCGAACTGCAGGCATTCTTTTCTTCTTTAAATCGAAGATCGAAGATCGAAAATCGAAAATTATCCAACATCGTTTTCATGGGCATGGGCGAGCCGTTCAATAATTACGATAACTGGTGGACGTCCGTGGAGCGGTTGCACGATCCGAACGGTTACAACATGGGCGCCCGCAATTTCACCGTCTCCACGGTGGGACTGGTGCCCGGCATTCTGCGATTGGCCGAAGAGGAACTGCCGATCAATCTCGCCATCTCGTTGCATGCCGCCGACGATGACCTTCGTTCGGACATGATGCCGGTGAACAGGCGGTATCCCATCGCCGATCTCGTCGAGGCGACACGGACGTATACGGAAAAGACACGACGTCGCGTTTCGTTCGAGTACGTGTTACTGAAGGAAAAGAACGATTTCCCCGAACAGGCGTTGCGTTTGGCGCAGCTCCTTCGCTCTGAGGGCAAGCCGCCCTTGTTGTGTCATGTGAACCTGATCCCCTGGAATCCCGTGCCCGGCGCGCCGTTGAACCGGTCGGACCGCAAACGCGTGTTGAACTTTCAGGCGGTGCTCAAGGAGCACGGGGTGCCGTGCACCGTGCGTGTCGAGCGCGGCGTGGACATCGCCGCCGCCTGTGGCCAGTTGGCGGGGCGATGACGAAGAAGGGCGAATAGTATTGATCGTTCTGTGTTGAACCCAAATCCATGACAGGTTTGATCCCGTTCTCCGACTTACGGAGTACACATGAGCACGCCCATTCTAGTTTTGTTCCGGCGCGACTTGCGCTTGGAAGATAATCCCGCGCTGGCCGAAGCCGCGCGGCAGAAGCGTCCCGTGATTCCGCTGTACATCTGGGCGCCGGACGAAGAGGCGCCATGGGCACCGGGTGCGGCCTCCCGTTGGTGGTTGCATCATTCGCTGACGGCCCTGTCCGAATCGTTGGAGCGGGCCGGTTCGCGTTTGATCCTGCGTAGCGGCTCGTCGGAGGAAGAGCTTCGCAAGCTCCTGAAAAGCACCAAGGCCGACACGATCTACTGGAACCGGTTGTATGATCCGGCGCTGATCCGCCGCGATTCCCGGATCAAATCCGCCCTGCGCGCGGACGGCTACACGGTGAAATCATTCAACGGCGCGCTCTTGAACGAGCCGTGGGAGATACAGAACAAGTCGGGCAATCCGTTTCAGGTGTTTACGCCTTTCTGGAAGGCGTGTCTGGCGAAGACCGATCCCGCCGAGTCGTTGCCCGCGCCGCGGAAGTTGGGCGCCCCAGCGAAATGGCCCGCGTCGGATGGCCTGAAGACGTGGAAACTGCTGCCGACCATTGATTGGGACACAGGCTTCTACGAGGCGTGGACACCCGGAGAGCGGGGGGGGCGGAAGGCGTTGGACCGATTCACTGATGAGGCCATGGCCTCCTATCATGGCGATCGGGATATACCGGGCGTTCACGGTACATCTCGTTTATCCCCGCATCTGCATTTTGGCGAGATCGGGCCGCGGCAAGTCTGGCATGCGGTACAGGAAGCCACGGCTTCGCAGCGCGTAAAGGGGATGGTGAAAGGCGCGGAGACTTATCTACGCGAAGTCGGCTGGCGCGAATTCGCCCATCATCTCCTTTTTCATTTCCCGCACACGCCGGAGAAGCCGTTGCGCGGCGAGTTCAGCGACTTCCCGTGGCGGACAGATACGAAGGGTCTGAAAGCATGGCAGAAAGGACTCACCGGCTACCCGCTTGTGGACGCCGGCATGCGCGAATTATGGCATACGGGCTGGATGCACAATCGCGTACGCATGGTCGTTGCATCGTTCTTGGTGAAAGACCTGCTCATTCCCTGGCAGGAAGGCGCAAAGTGGTTCTGGGACACGCTGGTGGACGCCGATCTGGCGAACAACACATTGGGTTGGCAATGGACGGCGGGTTGCGGCGCGGACGCCGCGCCATTCTTCCGCATCTTCAATCCGGTCTTGCAGGGTGAAAAGTTTGATCCCAAAGGGGATTATGTGCGCAAATGGGTACCGGAACTGAAGGACGTGCCGGACAAGCTCATTCACAAGCCGTGGGCATCCGGCGTGAACCTGAAAGGGCGATATCCCGCCCCCGTTATCGATCATGCCATGGCTCGCGATCGCGCCTTGGAGGCTCTTTCACAGACAAAGAAGATTTGACAAGGATTTAGGCGATGCCAAGAATGTCCGAATGAGCAAGTTCCGGCCCAGTGGCGGTTATCGGGATTCTTGTAGTTTTCAGACAGCGACGATCATCTATGACGCCACCTACTGGTTTTGTGAGAAGTTCCTGGATTCCCGGTCCCGCACGGTAGATCAAATGGTGCAGGCGGCCCGTTCAGGGCGCCAGAATATCGCCGAGGGCAGCCGCGCCGCCGCCACTTCTTCCCAGACCGAACTGCGCCTGCTGAATGTCGCTCGCGCCAGCCTGGAAGAACTCCTGCTCGACTACGAAGACTTTCTTCGTCACCGCCGCATGCGGCAATGGGAGCCGGACGACTCCGACGCCATGGCCGTCCGCCGTGTGCCGCAGAACTTCAAGCAAGATCAGACCGATCCGTCGGATCCGACTGATCTGACCGAACTCACCGACGCTGAACGCTGGGCTCTCTACGCCCCATGGCTCGACCATGCCGATCCCGCTGTGCGCGCGAATGCGCTGATCTGTCTGATCAACCAGGCAAACTACCTGCTCGACCGACAGATCGAGGCGGCCGAAACGCAATTCGTTGAGGAGGGCGGTTACAGCGAGCAACTGGCCGCCGCCCGGTTGGCGGCGCGCAACAGGAGAAAAGAGACCCGTCCGGAAGATCGCTCCGACCCGATTCCGGCCTGTCCGCAATGCGGCAAGGCCATGGTTTTGAGAACGGCCAAGACCGGGCAAAACGCGGGCAAACAATTCTGGGGTTGCTCGGCTTATCCCGAATGCAAGGGCGTCGTCCGTCTTTGACACACACCACTTGACACGAAATTCGTGTAACACTATTCTGGTGTTATGAAGAATGTGACCATAACATTGCCTGACGAATTGGCGCACAGGGCGAAAATCTTTGCCGCACAACATAATACGAGTGTGTCGCGTTATGTCGGGACGCTATTGGCGGAGCGGTTGGAGGCGGAAACAGG